>JBATMT010000580.1:0-2854 GCA_049289975.1 Paracoccaceae bacterium
CGCTGGATCGACTGGGAAACGGTTTTCCAGTTGGTCAGCGTGCCACCGAGCCAGCGGTGGTTCATGTAGTACTGAGCGCATTTCTCGGCGGCGTCAGCGATGGCTTTGGAAGCCTGGCGCTTGGTGCCGACGAAGAGGATACGGCCGTTCTTGGCCACAGTCTCACGGATCACGTTCAGAGCAGCGTCCAAGAGTGGGACGGTTTGAGTCAGGTCGATGATGTGGATGCCGTTACGATCACCGTAGATGTACTCACCCATCCGCGGGTTCCAGCGTTGGGTCTGGTGGCCGTAGTGAACGCCAGCTTCAAGAAGCTGACGCATGGAAAAATCAGGAAGCGCCATGCCTTGTTCCTTTCCGGTTTGCGCCTGAGCGAAGTGATTTCACCCCCGAAGGGGCAACCGGTGGACCGACAGGGATTTCTCCCCCGCAAGCCCGCACTCCGCCTGTGAAGTGTCGCGCATATAGGGGCTTTCTTCGGGGAGTGCAACCCCAATCCAACGGGCTATGTAGGGTGTTGGAGTGCGGCATACGAGCTCGCCCGAAAGATAATATCAGCCTGTATCAGAGTGTTGCTGTTTTCCGCTACCAATTTTCAAGCAAGGTCAACAAGTCGTTCTGGTCCGCATGGTCAAGGCTCTAACGCAAAGGCCAGCCAAGCGGTGACTTGGGTTCGTTTCGGTCCCGAATATGACATAGTTTCACCCTGCCCTGACTTGCGGCCCGCGGACGGCTGATGGCAATGGCCTTGGCAAAGTTCTGCCTGCTTGCAGGCGTTCGCAGGGCAAGGCATGAAGCAGACATGACAAAGCTCGCTGACATTTTGTGTATCGGTTCGGTCCTGTGGGACATCATCGGGCGTAGCCCGGCACACATGGTATCGGGCGCGGATGTGCCCGGCCGGATCACACGGTTACCCGGTGGCGTAGCGATGAACATTGCTATGACGTTGTCGCGGTTCGGGCTGAAGCCTGCGGTGCTGACGGCGATTGGCCGCGATGCCGAAGGCGAGGAACTTATCGCTGCGTCGGCGCGGTTGGGCGTGGAATGCGGGTTGGCCTATCGCTCCGATGATCTGCCGACGGATCGCTACATGGCGGTTGAGGGTGGCAACGGGTTGATTGCCGCGATTGCCGACGCTCATTCTCTGGAAGCGGCGGGTGAAAAGATTCTGCGGCCTTTGGCTGATGGGACATTTGGCAGTGAAGACAAGCCGTGGGACGGGCCGATTGCGCTTGATGGCAATTTGACGCTGGGGCTGTTGTCGGACATTGCCGGTTCCCCGCTGTTCCGAGCGGCGGACCTGCGGATTGCGCCCGCTTCGCCCGGCAAGGCGGAACGGTTGTTGCCTATCTTGCCGATGACCAATGCCACGCTCTACGTGAACCTGGAAGAAGCCGGGATCCTGTGTCAGACGCGGTTCGATGCCGCTCCTGAGGCTGCGGAGGCGCTGATTGAGCGCGGCGCGCGGCGGGTGCTGGTCACAGACGGCGGCCGCGCGACGGCAGATGGCAAGGCAGGCGAGGAAGTCATCCACGCCAGTCCGCGCCCGGTGTTGGTGACACGGGTGACTGGCGCCGGTGATACGTTCATGGCGGCGCATCTGGTCGCCGAACGGCGCGGATCGTCTCGGAACGAGGCGCTGTCGCGGGCGCTTGATGCAGCTGCAACCTATGTTTCTGGAGATGTATCATCATGACTTCGCCCCTGCCTCTGACTTTTTCACCGGAAGTGGTGGATGCGCGTTACAAGGGCACGGCGGTTGTCGCGCTTGAGTCTACGATCATAACGCACGGCATGCCATATCCACGGAATCTGGAAACGGCACGGCGGGTAGAGGCAGAGGTTCGAGCGGCAGGATCTGTTCCGGCGACGATTGCAGTGATGGGTGGTAGGATCCATGTTGGCCTGTCAGACGCCGAGCTTGGGCAGTTGGCGCAGGCCAAGGGCGTTATGAAACTTAGCCGCGCCGATCTGGCGGCCTGTGTCGCCACCGGACGGACAGGCGCAACGACAGTGGCCGCGACAATGATCTGCGCCCATCTGGCGGGGATTGCCGTCTTTGCCACGGGCGGCATCGGCGGGGTGCATCGCGGAGCCGAGTCGAGCTTTGACATTTCGGCGGATCTTCAGGAACTGGGGCGCACGCCGGTGACGGTTGTTGCGGCAGGGGCCAAGGCAATCCTGGATTTACCGAAGACGTTGGAAGTGCTGGAAACGCTGGGTGTGCCGGTGATTGCGGTGGGGCAAGACGAATTCCCGGCCTTTTGGTCGCGGTCATCAGGCCTGTCTGCGCCATTGCGTATGGACAGTGCTGCCGAGATTGCTGCCGCACATGTGATGCGGGGGCGGTTGGGTTTGGATGGTGGTCAACTGGTAGCGAACCCTATTCCGGTCGAGGCCGAGATTTCGCGGGCCGAGATAACGCCCTTCATCGAGGCGGCGCTGGCGGCGGCGGCAAACGGCGAGGTGTCGGCCAAGGGCGTGACACCGTTCTTGTTGCAGCGGCTTTTCGAACTGACGGATGGGCGGTCACTTGAGGCCAATATCGCCCTCGTCTTGAATAATGCTCGGCTGGCGTCAGCGATTGCCCGGGCGATAGCCGAAGGTTGAACGGGTTCGCAGTTGTCGGCGTGGCGGTGCGCCTTTACATCTGGCAAGACTGCCGGAGGGTGAGATAGTGACGGAGCCAGAACAGGGTGCCAAGGATGACGGACAGGTACAGCGCCATCGTGGGCTGTTGTCGGGTTTTCGCTCCAATTTCCTGACAGGGCTTATTGTGGTTTTGCCGATTGGCCTGACCTTCTGGCTGATCTGGAACATTGTTGGCTGGATCGACGGCTGGGTCCTGCCG
>JBATMT010000581.1:0-2078 GCA_049289975.1 Paracoccaceae bacterium
GTGCGGCCCGGAATGTATTCCTCCATCAGAGCCAGCCCGATGCCTTGTGCGATGCCGCCCTCGATCTGGCCCTCGATCAGCGTGGGGTTGATGGCGCGGCCCACGTCATGCGCGGCGGTGATCTTGAGGAGTTTGACGGTGCAGAGCTCGGGATCGACCGCCAGTTCGACCATCTGCGCGCCGTAGCCATAGACGGCGTATGGCGTGCCCTGACCGTTGGCATCAAGGGGGGACGTTGGCGGATCGTAGGTTTCTTCTGCGCGGAACACATAGCCAAGGGCATCGGTCGGCAGCGACGCAAGCGCGATGCGGCCGCCAGAATCGGACAAGACGTTGCCACCTTCGACCCGCAATTGCGCGCTGTCGCCAAAGTTTCCGTGCCTGAGGATCGCGGCGCGAAGTGCAGCACCTGCTGCCTGAGCGGCGCGACCGGAAACGTAGGTTTGACGCGAGGCAGAGGTCTTGCCTGCGTCGGGCGTAAGAAATGTGTCGGGACCGATGAGCAAGAATGCCTCGATCGGCAGACCTGCGGCTTCGGCGCACATCTGGGTGATGACTGTGTTTGCGCCTTGCCCGATGTCGGTGGCGCCCTGATGGAGGATTACTCGCCCGTCGGGTCGCAGGCCCACCCGAATGGTCGAAGGGTTGGGCAACGAGGTGTTGCCGCATCCATACCAGCACGACGCCACGCCGACGCCATGCAACATGGGGCCAGTTGCCTTGGCACAATCGGCAAGGGCGCGCGTCCAGTGCGGTCGCAACGCTTCAAGGCACTCCCATATGCCAGCGCCTTCCAGCAGCTGTCCGGTCGCTGTCACGTCGCCGTCGCGGTAGGCGTTCCGCAGACGGAATTCGAGCCGGTCGATCCCCGCCTTGTCGGCAAGCTGGTCGTAGAGCGTTTCTTGCGCGATGGCAGCCTGTGGCACACCAAAGCCGCGGAAAGCACCAGAAACGGGGCCGTTGGTGTGGATCGCGCGTGCTATGGCGTGCACATGGGGGGTCCGATAAGGGCCGGTCGCATGGACCGGCACCCTATTTGCGACGGTCGGGCCCCAGCTAGCGTAGGCGCCGGTATTGAATATGCCGTCAAAAGTCATGGCTGTGACATGCCCTTCGGCATCACAGCCAATGCGGGCATGAATGTTCGCGGGATGGCGCTTGGTAGTCGAGGCCATTGATTCAGACCGGCTGTAGGTCATCCGCGTCGGTCTGCCGGTCTTGAGGGCAACCAGACCGATCAAGGGCTGCAAGGACACGTCGAGCTTTGAGCCAAAGCCGCCGCCGACGGCCGAGGGCAGTATGCGCACCCGTTCCGGCGGAAGCGCAAGAACGGCAGCGGTATCGTCGCGGTCCATGACCGGAGCCTGGGTACAAGCGCGGACGCAAAGGACATCACCTTCCATCCAAGCGGAACCCGCCTCAGGTTCAATGTAGGCATGTTCGACGAACGAGGTCTCGATCTGGCCTTCAACGACATGGGCCGACGTTGCAAGCGCCCGTTCCGCATCGCCGCGTATGACCTGCCCGCGCGTCAATTCATTGGCAGAGCGATGGGCGTGGATGAGCAATGCCGCAGGATCGGATGCCGCACCAGGGTCCATCAGGGGTGATTTCTCGGTCCATTCGATGGGAAAGCCTGCCAAATCGGGTTCAGTGCCATTATCCTCGAACGCGACGAGTGCGACGGCTTCCCCCTTGAACCGGGCAATTCCATCGGCAAGGGCGGGCTGGTCGGCGAATGGCGGTATGACGCCAAAAACGTTGCGCCCGGGGATGTCCTTTGCAGTGAATATCGCTGCGATGGAAGCGTGTGCCGACTGCCAGGCCTCCAGATCGCCAAAGGCAAATCCCGCATGGTGGCAGGGCGAACGGACGGCCTTCACGACAAGCCCACCCTGCTGCCATGTATCGGCACCGAACAAGTCCGTCCCCTTGACTTTTGGCTTGCCATCAAGCCGTTGCACTCGCGAGCCAACTTTGCCGCTGGCGGGGTCGGGCTGTTGGTCATGCCATGCGTCGCAGACCGCCGCGATGATCTTTCGGTAGCCGGTGCAGCGGCACAGGACGCCACCTAACGC
>JBATMT010000582.1:0-6242 GCA_049289975.1 Paracoccaceae bacterium
ATATTTGAGAGCAGAAAATGAGGGCTGGTCCCTCGAGCGGAGGAAGCGATGTCCACCATCATCAAGAACGGCACCGTGGTTACAGCGGATCTGTCCTACAAGGCGGATGTGCGGGTTGAGAGTGGCAAGATTACTGAGATCGGCCCGAACCTGAAGGGCGACCGCGAGTTGGATGCGACTGGCTGCTATGTGATGCCGGGCGGGATCGACCCGCACACGCATCTTGAGATGCCGTTCATGGGGACCTATTCCACCGATGACTTCGAAAGCGGTACACGGGCGGCGTTGGCCGGTGGCACGACGATGGTGGTGGACTTCGTCCTGCCCGCGCCGGGGCAGGGGCTGATCGACGGTTTGCAGATGTGGCACAACAAGTCGGGCCGGGCGAACTGTGACTATTCCTTCCACATGGCGGTGACATGGTGGGGCGAGAAGGTCTTTGACGACATGAAGGCGGTGGTCGAGGATCACGGCATCACCACCTTCAAGCATTTCATGGCCTACAAGGGCGCGCTAATGGTCAATGACGACGAGCTTTATGCCTCGTTCCGGCGCTGCAAGGAACTGGGGGCCATCGCTCTTGTACATGCCGAGAATGGCGATGTGGTCGCGGAGTTATCGGCGCGGCTACTTGCCGAAGGCAACCGCGGACCGGAGGCGCATGCCTATAGCCGCCCACCGCAAGTCGAGGGCGAGGCGACCAACCGGGCGATCATGATTGCCGACATGGCGGGGGTGCCGCTCTATGTTGTTCATACCTCGTGTGAGGAAGCGCATGAGGCGATCCGGCGGGCGCGGGCGCAGGGCAAGCGGGTCTGGGGCGAGCCGCTGATCCAGCATCTGACGCTCGATGAGAGCGAATATTTCAATGCCGACTGGGACCATGCGGCGCGGCGTGTCATGTCGCCGCCGTTCCGTAACAAGCAACATCAGGCGAGCCTGTGGGCCGGGTTGCAGTCGGGCTCGCTGTCCGTGGTGGCTACCGATCATTGTAGCTTCACCACCGAACAGAAGCGTTTTGGCGTTGGTGATTTCACCAAGATCCCGAACGGCACCGGCGGGTTGGAAGACCGGATGCCGATGCTTTGGACGCATGGCGTGAACACCGGGCGGCTGACGCCGAATGAGTTCGTCGCCGTCACCTCGACCAATATAGCCAAGATTCTGAACTGCTACCCAAGGAAAGGCGCGGTGATGGTGGGCGCCGATGCCGATCTGGTGGTTTGGGATCCGAAGAAAGAGAAAGTCATCTCGGCAGGAAGCCAGCAATCCGCGATCGACTACAATGTATTCGAGGGCCAGAAGGTGACCGGCCTGCCGCGCTATACGCTGACGCGCGGGCAGGTGGCGGTGAACGACGGCAAGATCGAGACGCGCGAGGGTCACGGCCAGTTCGTCAAGCGCGAGGGCAATGCTCCGGTGAACAAGGCGTTGAGTGCCTGGAAGGAGCTGACCGCCCCGCGCCCGGTGAGCCGGTCGGGGATACCGGCGACGGGGGTTTGAAGGTTGGGGCGGATCATCCAGATAGCAGCGGGCTATTTCGCTTCCTGTTTGGTGGTGTCTGCTTTGATTTGGCCTCAACTGAGCCTGCATTTCTTGCAAGACCAGAAGGAAGCCCTTCGCGGCCTTCCTTTTCTTGCGTTCATTCTGGCCTGCACCCTACCCGGGTTCCTTTGGCTCGGGTTGATCATGTTTGTTCTTTCTTGGCGCGCGTTGCTTGCCTTCGCTGTCTCGGGAATGGTGAACTGCATCGTCTTTCATTTGGCATTGCTTGGTTCATCACCGACCGTCCTTTTGTTTGGAGCAATTGGGTTGGCTGCAGGGGCGGTGAGTTATGAGGCCACGCGGAAACCAGGGATCTGCATCAAACAGCATTGCGCCACAGGGAACGGCTGATGGGTCCGGTCAGCTCTTGTATCTGGTGCCAAGCGGCGAGCGGTTGTGGACCGAAACAAACAGTGCGCGTCAAGCGCCACGAATGGATGGGGAGCAGGGATGAAAGACACACTTAGTTCGTTGCAGCCAGTGATCGAGGCGCGGAACCTCAACCTGACTTTCGACACGACCGACGGATCGGTGCATGCGCTGAAGGACGTGAACCTGACAATCGGCAAGGGTGAGTTCGTATCGTTCATCGGCCCATCGGGGTGTGGCAAGACGACATTCCTGCGCTGTATCGCCGCATTGGAAACGCCGACGAGTGGGACGCTGACCGTAAATGGCATGACGCCCGATCAGGCGCGGATGGCGCGGGCTTACGGCTATGTGTTTCAGGCGGCGGGACTGTTCCCCTGGCGCACGATTGCAGGAAATGTGAAAATACCTCTGGAGATTATGGGTTTTTCTGCCACTGAACAAGAAGATCGTGTTCGAAAAGTGCTATCTTTGGTGGACCTTGAAGGGTTCGGCAAGAAGTTTCCGTGGCAGCTATCGGGGGGCATGCAGCAACGCGCCTCGATTGCCCGAGCCTTGGCTTTTGACGCCGACATCTTGTTGATGGACGAGCCATTCGGTGCTCTGGATGAGATCGTCCGCGACCGTCTGAACGAAGAGTTGCTGAAGCTTTGGGCGCGGACGGAAAAGACCATCGGTTTCGTAACCCACTCGATCCCGGAGGCGGTGTATCTGTCGACCAAGATCGTGGTTATGAGCCCGCGGCCGGGTCGGATCACCGACATCATTGATAGTCCGCTGCCCAAGGACCGGCCGCTCGATATTCGTGACAGTAAGGAGTTTATCGAGATTGCCCATCGCGTCAGGGAAGGCTTGCGGGCGGGGCATGGCGATGAGGTTTGAGGTCGTGATGCGCTGTGCGGTTGTCGGGGCGCAGTCTGCCCCCCGGTTCCGGACGCTGTCCGGGCCTCCTTCCGAGGATATCTGTGAGCAGAAACTGGGGGTGGGGATATGAACCGCATGCTCCCCATCCTTACGGTTCTCCTTGCCATCCTCGTCATCTGGTACGGGGCGGCGGTTTGGCTCAATTCGGCCTGGACCTATGATCAAGCCGGGAGGGCGGGTACTGTGGTGTCGCTGTCCGAGGTCGTCAGGGATACGATGGTGCAAGAGCGTCCGGTGCTGCCGCCGCCACATCAGGTGTTCAAGGGGCTATGGGATGGGGTTGCCGGGCAGGCGATCACGTCGAAGCGGAGCCTTGTCTATCACGGCTGGGTGACGCTGTCGGCGACGCTTCTGGGGTTTGCTATCGGCACAGGGCTTGGCATCTTGCTGGCGGTCGGGATCGTACACAACCGGGCGATGGATCTGAGCGTGATGCCGTGGGCGATTGCGTCGCAGACCATTCCGATTCTGGCGATTGCGCCAATGATCATTGTGGTGCTGGCCTCGCTCAACATCACCGGGATCGTACCAAAAGCGATAATCTCTGCCTATCTCAGCTTCTTCCCGGTCGTTGTGGGCATGGTGAAGGGCCTGCGCTCGCCAGATCAGATGCAGCTTGACCTGATGAAGACCTACAGTGCGGGTAGAGCTGCGACGTTCTGGAAGCTGCGGCTGCCGTCGTCGGTTCCGTATCTCTTTGCGTCACTGAAGGTTTCGGTGGCCGCGTCGCTGGTGGGCGCAATCGTTGGCGAGTTGCCAGCGGGGGCGACGGCTGGGCTGGGGGCGCGGCTGTTATCCGGGAGCTACTACGGGCAGACTGTGCAAATCTGGGCGGCGCTGTTCGCGGCGGCGGCTTTGGCGGCGTCGCTGGTGATGATCATCAGCGGAATCGAGCGTGTGGCCTTGAAGCGGATGGGGATCAGGACATGAGCTGGGTTCTGTTTGCCATCGTCTTCTGGGTCGGCGCCTGGGCGCTGAATGCGCGGTTGTCGCAGCCCGATATGGCGAAGAACCGCTGGGTGCGGTTGTTCATTCCTGCACTGTTCGGGGTGACGTTGCTGGTGGTGTGGCAGGGCCTTGTCAAGGGACTGAATGTGCCGGGCGTGATCTTGCCTGCGCCGTCGGACATCTGGCACACGCTGATCGCCTCGATCCCAACGCTGTGGGAGGACTTCAGCCAAACGATGCTGAAGGGTGCGCTTGGCGGCTATGTGATCGGTTGTGGGGCGGCGGTGCTGACGGCCATCGCCATTGACCGCTCGCCGTTCCTGCAACGTGGGTTGTTGCCGGTCGGCAATTTCGTTGCTGCCCTGCCCATCGTCGGGATCGCGCCGATTCTTGTCATGTGGTTCGGCTTTGATTGGCAGTCGAAGGCGGCGGTGGTGGTCGTCATGGTGTTCTTTCCGGTGCTGGTGAACACGGTAGCGGGACTGGCCGCTTCGGAGAGGATGCAGCGCGACTTGATGGCAACATGGGGTGCGTCCTATTGGCAGACGCTTCTCAAGCTGCGGCTGCCTGCCGCGATGCCATTCATATTCAATGGCTTGAAAATCGCCACGACCTTGGCTTTGATCGGGGCTATCGTGGCGGAGTTCTTTGGCTCGCCTACGCGCGGCATGGGGTTCCGCATCTCGACGGCGGTGGGGCAACTGTCGCTTGACATGGTGTGGGCAGAGATAGTGGTGGCGGCTTTGGCGGGGTCGCTGTCTTATGGTTTGGTGGCGCTGATCGAGAAGGCAGTCACCTTCTGGCATCCCTCGCAAAGAGGGCGGACGTGACGACAAGAAGAAGATCAACAGGAGGTCAAGAATGAAGAAACTGATGACGACGGCGATGGGCGGTGCGCTTATGGCTGGGGCGGGCTGGGCCGCCGATGACGTGACGTTGCAGCTCAAGTGGGTCACGCAGGCTCAGTTCGCGGGCTACTATGTGGCGCAGGCAAAGGGCTATTACGAGGCCGAAGGTCTGAACGTGACGATCAAACCGGGCGGACCGGACATTGCACCCGAGCAGGTGATCGCCGGTGGCGGCGCCGATGTTATCGTCGACTGGATGCCTGCGGCTCTGGCAGCGCGCGAAAAGGGTCTGGCTCTGGTGAACATTGCGCAGCCTTTCAAACATTCGGGTCTGATGCTGACCTGTCTGAAGGAATCCGGCGTTGCCTCGCCTGACGACTTCAAGGGCAAGACGCTGGGTGTCTGGTTCTTTGGCAATGAATATCCGTTCCTGAGCTGGATGAGCAAACTCGGCCTGAAAACCGATGGCGGCGCGGATGGTGTGACGGTTTTGAAGCAGGGCTTCAACGTCGATCCGCTCTTGCAAAAGCAGGCAGCCTGCATCTCGACGATGACCTACAACGAATATGGTCAGGTGCTGGATGCTGGGATCAAGACCGACGATCTGGTGACTTTCAAGTATGAAGACGAAGGCGTGGCTACGCTGGAAGACGGTCTTTATGCAATGGAAGACAAGCTGAAGGACCCGGCCTTCGAGGACAAGATGGTGCGGTTCGTGCGCGCCTCGATGAAGGGCTGGAAGGATGCCGAGGCTGATCCGGATGCTGCCGCAGCCATTGTTCTGGAGAACGACGAAACCGGCGCGCAAACGGAAGCTCACCAGAAGTTCATGATGAGCGAAGTGGCCAAGCTGACTGCGGGCTCGAACGGTGCGCTTGACCCGGCTGACTATGACCGCACGGTCAAGACGCTGCTGGGTGGCGGGTCGGACCCGGTTATCACCAAAGAGCCGGAAGGCGCCTACACGCTGGCGATCACCGACAAGGCGCTTCAGTAAGCGTTCCAGGATTGGCGGGGGGCGCGGTATTTTCCGCGCCCTTTTCCGTTGGGGCTGTTGAAACGGGACGGTTTCGCGCTAGAAGCGGGTAAGAGGTGGCCCGGCGCCACCAAGATTTGCGAGAGGCAGGAATGGGCAAGATAGCAAAGCTGAAATGGCCGATGATGGCGGCGCTGGTGGCGCTGACGTTTGCGGCGGGCTGCAACCGAAATGGTCCGAAGCCTACTGCTTGCGTGGGCGACCTGCCCGCTGCCCCGCGCATCCATGATGTGGCACCGCCGAACTGTCCGAACTGAACCGGTTCCAGTCGGCCTCAAGCCTTTCTGATTGAGTGAAAATCCTGTAAAGAGACTTTCGTAAAGTATTGCGGGGGTCTTATGCGGCGTCAGGCTTTGACCGGTTCGCGGGTGCGCGACCGGCGTTTGCTTCTGGGCTTAAAGCAGTCCGATCTGGCGCGGACAGTCGGGATATCGTCGGCCTACCTCAACCTGATCGAACATAACCGGCGGCGCGTCGGGGCGGAGTTGCTGCAAGCGTTGGCCGATGCGCTGAAGGTGGAGCCGGCGACGCTGGCCGAAGGGGCCGAGGGCGCGATTTTCGATGCGCTGCGC
>JBATMT010000583.1:0-4568 GCA_049289975.1 Paracoccaceae bacterium
GTGCTGAACCCGCACGAGGCGAAGGGTTGGCAGCCCCCAGTCGCGGCGCGGATTTCGGAGCATGAGACGCCACTGGGAACCCGCCCAACCGGGGCGTTATGTTTGCCAGCCGCGCGCCTTCCTGTCCGGAAGGTCCCGGCGACCTGCGGCTCTGGAATGAATTCGCGGCCTCCGGTGGCTCGGCCACCGCGTCATAATCCAGCGGATCGCCTGATACGACCGAAATGATTGCGCTGTCGTCAGCGGTTTCAACGCGCGCGTCGTCGATCTCGGCAACAGTGTCGCCGCCCGCCTCGACCTCTGCGGCGGTTGATCCGGTATCTGCCTCGGCGGCCAGCGCGATCTCGCGAGTTGCGTCGCCCAAAGGCTCGTCAGTAATTGCGACCGGTGCGGCATCCGTGGCGATGCTGGCATCCTCAGTCGCTGGCTCTGCCCCTGCATCCACGGCCCCGACTGGCTCGTCGGCGATGCTGTCCACTTCGATGGCCTGCTCGGAACTTACAAGTTCGCTGTCCTGCGAGGCGTCTGCTGGCGGTCCAACCTCCATTGGTTCGGGCGCTGGCTCGGGCACAGGCATTGCAACCGCCAGCGTTTCCTCTGGCTCGGTCACGTGGTCCTGTTCATCAATTGCGATGAACGGAGCCTCCGGAGCGGCAATCTCCGGGATCAACATGTCATCGGCATCACCAGAAATTCTTACCGGTGAAAGCGCGGCCTCGGCGACCGTTTCAGCCGCCATTTCATCCGAGCCGATCGTATCGTCAGACATCGCCGCCCATTCGGCCTGTGTCTCGTCCACGGCTGTGTAACCCTCGGGGTCATCCGCCATTCCTGCGACGGGGGCCATGTCCAAGGCTCTTGGCGGCGTATCATCTCGGACAATCCGCACCGGATCCTGATCGCGGTCGAACCTCTCCCCGCGGGGCAAATGTGCAAGATGTCTGAGCGTCAGCCCGAAAAATGGCTCACCCGCAAACCGTTCCCCTTCAGCGACCGCCACGAATGCCACAGGGCGGAAGCCGTTCGCTTCGGCAAAGGCCTCTGCCTCGTCGAGCGTTTCTTTGGCCAGAACCGCGACCTTGACCCAATGCCCGTTGCGCGACCAGTCAAAGACCAGATCGTCGACCGGATAGGGCGTGCGCCCTTCAAGCGCCTTGCGAATCTGCATGCGCCGGCTGGACCGGTCTGGCCCCGGTGCCTCGACCTCAAGGTACAGGATCTGAGAGTTGGGAAGGACCAGCTTCGTGAAAAAGCCTTCCGGAGCAAGTGCTTCGGCCTTCTGACGCATCTCGACCAGACGAACTTCGATTTCAGGATCGTCGAGATCGGCACGCGCAATGCGCACCCAGCCATCGCCTGTTCTCTCGAGCAGGCAGATCGCTTCATTGGTCAAGTCCACTGCGAAACGTGGTTTCATTCCGGGCATCTAGCATACAGATGGTGACCACCACAGCCACCATTCAAGGTCTTGACGCTCCTAAAGCAGATTCTTGCGCATGAAAAGGGAAGCAACCAAGGAACTGCTTGCGGCGCGCGTCTTATCGGTCAGAGTTGCGCTCATTGATGGAGGTTTTTCATGCGAATTCTACCCGCTCTTGCCACGGCAGCCCTATTGTACTCGCCGGTATGGGCCGAAGATGCCAAATCCACGATCTCGGTCACGGGTGAAGGCCATGTCGCTGTCGCTCCCGACATGGCGACAGTCTCGCTGGGCGTGATGACAGATGGCGATTCTGCCAAGTCGGCGCTGGACGCCAACAACGCCGCAATTGCCGCCGTGCTCGAGAAGTTGAAGTCCGCCAAGATCGAGGACCGCGACGTCCAGACTTCTGGCCTCTCGCTCGGTCCGCGCTATGACTATTCGTCCAGCAACCCAGATGGCACACAGAAAGTGACAGGCTATGTCGCCTCGAACATGGTGACCGTCCGGGTCCGCGCGCTCGATACGGTTGGCGGAGTGCTTGATGCCGTCGTGACCAACGGTGCGAATACGCTGAATGGCATCACATTCGGTCTGGCTGATGACACAGCCGCGACTGACGCTGCCCGCAAGGGTGCAGTCGAGGACGCGCGCCGCAAGGCCGATCTCTATGCGACTGCCGCCGGTGTGAAGCTCGGCAAGATCCTCTCGATCAGCGAACAGGGCAGCTACATGCCGCCGATGCCAATGCCGATGGCGGAGGCCTCGTTCAAGGCCGGCGCCGTTCCGGTTGCCGGGGGAGAACTTGGCGTGACCGCTACGGTCAGTGTCATCTACGAACTGACCGAATGACAAACATCCCCGGAGCCCGCGAGGGCTCCGGGGGTTCGTTTAGATCACGCAGTCGCTGCTGCCAACGCCTGATCGAGATCGGCGATGATATCTTCGACATTCTCGATGCCGATCGAAACACGCACCACATCCGGTGCCGCACCGGCTTTGATCTGCGCCTCTTCCGTAAGCTGGCGATGCGTGGTCGAGGCCGAGTGAATGATCAGGCTGCGTGTATCGCCAAGGTTGGCGACATGGCTGAACAGCTTGACGTTGTCGATCAACTTGACACAGGCTTCATAGCCACCCTTGACCGTGAAGGTGAACAGCGCACCTGGCCCCTTCGGCGTGATCGACTGCGCCAGCTTGTTGTAGGGTGAGGACTTCAGCCCCGGATAACTGACTTTGCCGACGCGAGGGTCTTGCTCCAGCCAGTCCGCGACGATCTGCGCGTTCTCGACATGCCTGCGCATCCTGAGGCCGAGCGTCTCAATTCCCATCAACGTGTAGTGGGCGCCTTGCGGGTTCATGGTCATGCCAAGATCGCGCAGGCCTATGGCGATGGAGTGGAAGGTGAAGGCCATCGCGCCCAATGCAGGGTGGAAGGCCAGTCCGTGGTAGGCTGGCTCTGGCTCTGACAATGATGGGAATTTACCCGATTTCGACCAATCGAACTTGCCCGAATCCACGACCACGCCGCCGGTGACGGTGCCGTTTCCTGTCAGGTATTTGGTCGCCGAATGAACAACCAGCGTCGCTCCATATTCGATCGGGCGGCAAAGGAATGGCGTTGCCGTCGTGTTGTCGACGATGAGGGGAATATCGGCTTGGTTCGCCACGCGGGCAATAGCCGGGATGTCCGAGAGAGCGCCACCAGGGTTGCAGATCGTTTCGCAAAACAGCGCGCGGGTGTCTGCATCAATGGCCGCCTCGATGGCTTTCGGGTCATCGAAGTCCACGAACTTCGCCGACCAGCCGAACTTGCGGATCGTGTTGGAGAACTGTTGGATCGTCCCGCCATAGAGTCTGGTGGAGGCGACAACGTTCTTGCCGGGGCTCATCAGCGGGAACAAAGCCATGATCTGCGCCGCATGGCCCGACGAACAACAAATCGCGCCCGCGCCGCCTTCCAGCGCACAGACCCGCTCTGCCAGAGCCGAGACGGTCGGGTTGGTCAGGCGTGAATAGATATATCCCACTTCCTGAAGGTTGAAGAGACGCGCCGCATGGTCTGCGTCTTTGAAGACATAGGCCGTGGTCTGGTAGATCGGAACCTGCCGTGCGCCGGTCGCCGGATCGGGCTTTGCGCCAGCGTGGATTGCGAGCGTGTCGAAGCCTGGGGTTTTCATGGGTTCCTCCTTGTGAACATTCGGGCCGGAGGGTAGGGGAACGCCCCACCGGTGACAACGGGATTGATCTTTTCTTGTTTCCTGCTGTCGCAGAAGGATCTTCTACACCTGTGCACTCACCCTCCAAACCTGATCGTCCCGCGCTGATTGCCTCGTATCACCTCGATCTCCCAATAGGGCGCACCTGCTTCGGCAATCTTCGCAAACTCCTGCGCCGAGGCGATTTCGGTTCCGTTCAGGACGGTCAGAATATCCCCGGCCCGTAACCCCGTGCGCGACGAAGGGCCGTCTACGCCTGTCACCACCACTCCCTTGGCGTCCAAAGGCAGGTTCAGCGTGTCGATCAGCGCCGGATCAACGTCGGCGATCTGCAACCCGGCCAGCAGGGTGCGTCCTTTGACCGTAACAGCTTCCTGTCCACCCGACGGCGGCTCGGCCAGCGTCACGTCTGCGCTGGCTTGGATGCCGCCGTGGACGTAGGAAACAGATGCCGTCTGCCCGACGCCCAGCACGGCCAACCGGTAATCAAGCTCTCCGGGACTGTCGACCGTCTGACCTGCGACCGACAGGATGATGTCGCCCTCGCTCAGCCCCGCAGCGCGCAGCGGACTCTGCGCATGAAGGCGTTGGATCATCACTCCGCGCGGCAACACCATGTCCAGCGCATGGGCCATGTCCGCATCGACTGTCTGCACATCGGCGCCCGACCACGGCACGGGAACCCTGTCCAGACCGCTTTCCGCCGCCTGAACATAGCGTTCGACCAGATTCGAGGGGATAGCAAACCCGATGCCGGTCGATCCTCCAGACCGCGACACGATCGAAGTGTTGATACCCAGAAGATTCCCTTGAATGTCCACTAGCGCGCCGCCTGAATTGCCGGGATTGATCGCCGCATCTGTCTGGATGAAATAGCCGCCACCGCGCCCCATTTCGCCCCCCGACCGCGCAAGTCCCGAAACAATGCC
>JBATMT010000584.1:0-1675 GCA_049289975.1 Paracoccaceae bacterium
AAGTTGGGTGGCAAAGCGGCAGGCTACGCGGGTGATGACGGTTTCGCAGACCTCTGCCGAAGACATTTCGGCAATGCTTCGGGTGCCACGTGCAAAAATTGATGTCGTGACCGAAGGCGCCGAAGCCCTGTTTCGGCCAATGGCTGATCCTGAACGACGCAAGACGGCTCGCAGGCGCTATGGAATCCCTGAAGCTGTCCCACTGCTGGTCTATGTTGGCGGCTTCAATCGCCACAAGAACGTCTTGCGTCTTATCGAAGCGATGCCCGCCATCATCGCCGCTTGCCCGGACGCTCATCTGGCTATCGTCGGTCGGACGACAGGAGAGCGTTTCTGGGACAATATTGACGAGTTGAAACAAGGCGCCAGCAGTAACGCCAGAACTTCAGATCGCATTGTTTTTACTGGTGAAATTCCAGACGAGGATATGGCTGAACTGCTGAATGCCGCACAAGCCCTGGTGATGCCTTCGCTCTGGGAGGGCTTTGGTCTGCCAGCGCTGGAAGCGATGGCGTGCGGAACGCCAGTTCTGGCCTCGGATCGGGGGAGTCTGCCCGAGGTTGTCGGTGACGGCGGGCTGTATTTCGACCCGGAAGACGGCGCGGAATTGGCGGCGCAAGCGGCGGCTTTATTGACCACTCCGGGATTGCAGCAGGAGTTGGCGGCTAGGGCGTTGGCGCGGGCGGGGACGTTTGGCTGGGACAAGGCGGCGGAACTTGCCGAGGCGTCGTTCCGCAAGGCCCTTGGCAGGTAGCAAACGGCCTTTGATCCAAAGATTAGCGATACATGAACGCTAAAGCTGATCCGTTGGGAGAAGTGTTACAGAACAGCGGCTTGTCGCAAAAGTCAGGTATTCCAAAGGTATTCCAGACGTATTCCAAACGTATGTTTTACGTGTGCCAAATCGAGGTGGCTTGGTGGCGGACAGCCGGCCGCACCAGACCCGCTTGTCAGCGGGGCCAGTTACAAGACTTCTGCGATGATGGCTGGTCAGGATTCGGCTGCGTCTGCGATCCGTGACAGGTACTTGCCGTACTGGGTCTTCAGATACGGCTTGGCGAGTTCGCGCAGTTTGTCGGCGCTGATCCAGCCATTTTCAAAGGCGATCTCTTCGGGGCAGCCGACTTTGAGATTTTGCCGTTCTTCGATGGTGCGGATGAAGAGTGCAGCCTCAAGCAGGCTTTCGTGAGTACCGGTGTCGAGCCAGGCAAACCCGCGCCCCAATTTTTCGACGTTGAGGGCGCCTTCCTTGCGGTAGCTGTTGAGGAGATCGGTAATCTCCAGTTCGCCGCGCTGCGAGGGCTTGATTTCTTTCGCCCGGCGCGGTGCGTCGCCATCAAGGAAATAGATGCCGGTGACAGCATAGGAGCTTTTCGGATTCTCGGGCTTTTCCACGATCGAAAGCACGGTTCCGGACTTGTCAAATTCGACCACGCCGTAGCGTTCAGGGTCCGAAACACGGTAGCCAAATACGGTACCGCCAGTGGGACGGCGGTCAGCGGCAGAGAGGCGCTCCGGTAGTCCTTCGCCGAAAAACACGTTGTCGCCCAAAACCATCGCGGAGGGTGCTCCGTCGAGGAAGTCTTTCGCAAGCAAATAGGCCTGTGCAAGTCCGTCTGGCGACGGCTGGACGATATAGTCGAACGTCATGCCCCAATCGGCGCCATTGCCAAGC
>JBATMT010000585.1:0-3602 GCA_049289975.1 Paracoccaceae bacterium
AGAGTTCGACAGGCCCGCCTGTTCGAGAGCGTATGACAGGCGCGCGCCCAATGTTGCGCCCGAGAAGGCGCCCGACAGGACACCCACCAGCGTTATGCCGATCTGGACGGCAGACAAAAAGCGGCCGGGATGTTCTTGCAAGGCAAGGGCCGTTCGCGCACCGCGCCGCCCCTGATCGGCCATGACCCTGAGACGTGTTGGGCGTGAGGAAACGACGGCCAGTTCGGACATCGACAGAAGGCCGTTGAGCACCGTCAACAGAACAACGATCAGGATTTCAATATACATGGGTTCCGTGACACTCAGGTCAAGTTAGGGGCGCGATTGTTCAGATTGAAAAGCTCGTGCCGCAGCCACAGCTTGATGTGGCATTGGGATTGTCGATCACAAATCGGGCGCCAATGAGTTCTTCGGAAAAGTCGATCGTCGCGTTGGCGAGGAACGGCAGCGAGACGGAATCGACCAGGACTTTCTGTCCGCTGCCTTCAAGGATCAGATCATCAGACCCAGGCTCATCCAGCCTGATCTCGTATTGGAAACCCGAGCAGCCACCGCCCGCGACAGCCACCCGTAGGGCCTTTGCCTCGCCCGCAGCCTCATTGATCTCGGCCAGGCGCTGGAAGGCGCGGGGCGTCACTTTGGGGGGCAGGGTCAAGTTCATGGTATGGTCCAGTGTCTATTCACGGCAGTTCTAATATATGATCGGGCAAAGTGATGGACAAGAATAGCGAAAAATGAGTTTGGCGCCTTATGCCTGCCATCCGGACAAGAGCCGGGGCAGACTTTATCCCGAAACCATGTCGACTTTCCGCTCGCCGTTTCAGCGCGACCGCGA
Source organism: Paracoccaceae bacterium (assembly GCA_049289975.1). Taxonomy (GTDB): domain Bacteria; phylum Pseudomonadota; class Alphaproteobacteria; order Rhodobacterales; family Rhodobacteraceae; genus TMP-24. The sequence continues at coordinate 836 of JBATMT010000585.1, forward strand.
CCGGATCATCCATTCGTCGGCGTTTCGGCGTCTCAAGCACAAGACGCAGGTATTTGTCGAACATGAGGGCGACTACTACCGGACAAGGCTGACGCACACGATCGAAGTCGCTCAGGTGGCTCGGACAATTGCCGGAACGCTTGGGCTCAACGTGGAGTTGGCGGAAGCCGTCGCACTTGCACATGACCTTGGGCACCCACCTTTCGGGCATACGGGCGAAGATGCGCTGGCCGAGTTGATGAAACCCTATGGCGGTTTCGATCACAATGCGCAGGCCATTCGTATCGTGACGGATCTGGAGCGGCACTACGCGGGTTTCGACGGCCTGAACCTGACGTGGGAAACCCTTGAAGGGATGGCGAAACACAACGGTCCAGTGATTGGTCCGCATGCTTCGGGATCGCATTCAGTGGCTGATCCATCGCAGATGCCGTACGCGCTGGCAGAGTTCAACGCGCGGTTTGATCTTGAACTGCATACCCATGCAAGCGCCGAGGCACAGGTGGCGGCGGTGGCCGATGACGTAGCCTATAACCACCATGACCTGCACGACGGTCTGCGCGCCGGACTGTTCACGGAAGCTGACCTGATGGAATTGCCGGTGACGGGTCCGGCATTTGCCGAGGTAGACTGGCTTTACCCCGGTCTTGATCCCATGCGCAGGCGCCATGAGGCGTTGCGACGCGTTTTTGGCGAAATGGTCGAAGACGTGATCGCGGTGGCGCAAAACCGACTACAGGCAAGCCAACCCAAATCTTCGCAAGAGATCCGTGATATGGACGGACCGATCATCCGGTTCTCAAAGCCGCTTTTTCAAAACCTCAAGGCAATCAAGGGCTTCCTGTTCACTCGCATGTATCGCGCACCGACGGTCATCGTCGAACGCAAGCGGGTGACGGCGATGATCAACGACCTCTTTCCGCTGTTCCTCAAGGATCCGTCCTTGCTTCCCGCAGAATGGAGTTCCGACGTGGCAAAGGCCAGGTCGGAAACTGAACTCGCGCGTGTCGTGCTTGATTATGTTGCGGGGATGACGGACCGATTTGCGATTCAAGAGCATCAACGACTGATCGGCGGGTTGTGAGGCCGTCTGAAAGACTAGCGCAGGAAGATGCCAAGGACGACCATCATCAGGCCAATGGTCGACAGGCCCAGCGCGCCGAGATTGAGAGCGACGACTTTTTGCAGGCGTTGGCGCAGCATGTCATCCGCCAGCCCGCTTCGCTTTGCTTTTGCGACGGAGACGATGCACCAGATCAATCCGGCAAGGCCTGCTACCGTTATTGCTGCGCCAATCCAGACCAATGCTTCCATCGTGGTCACTCCCAACTTGCGAGCCTTCGCCTAGCTGTTCCAGATCGTTGCGGCAAGGCTCTTGAAGCGGGTGGCGCTACCGAATAGTCAGTGGCCGACCCACGAAGGAGACAGCCATGAACGACGCCGCATCCGATGCCACCTACAATGTGACCGCCGCCGAGTTGCGCCAGTTCATCGAGCAGTATGAGCATCTCGAGTCCGAAAAGAAAGACATTACCGAACAGCAAAAAGAGATCATGGCCGAAGCCAAGGGGCGCGGCTACGACACCAAGGTGATCAAGAAGCTGATCGCGCTGCGCAAACGCGACAAGGACGATATTGCCGAGGAAGAAGCAGTTCTCGAAATGTACAAGGCCGCGCTGGGAATGAACTGAGCCTCAGGGCTCGATGAACCTGACGCCGGGAAGCTCAGCGATCCCGGCGCAATCTGCCACATAGCGCGCCGTCAACTGGGCGATAAGGGCATCGTTCCAGCCCGGCAGTGACACGTCGACGGCCATTTCTTCTGGCTTGCCGTAGGTTTCAAGCGCTTGGCTGATTTTTGCCCGTCGCAAGGCCAGATCGGTGTCCGCAACGTGCTGCAACTCGGTGCGCAGCGCCGCGATCCCTTCGTCAGTCAGCAATGCGTCGGCCATGTCCAGATCGCCCTCCATGGGGGTACCTGCGGGCAGTGCCGAGAGGCTGCGCAGAAGATCTGGCCAGATCAACGGAGTATCTTCGTTGCACCATAGCGTCAGTCCGATGTCAGGATTTGCCTCAATCGTCCTGCGCATGGTCGAAAGCCAGCTCAGCCTGCCGACGTCGACTCCAGCCGTGATTTCCTCATGGTCCTTTGCGCCGTGTCGAAGCGCGATCGACGGTATCAAAGTCGCCGGATTGCAGAGGGCCATGTGGAATTCGACATCATGGCTGGGGAACAGGCTGCGAATCCACGTGAGCCGCGAAGGGAGTGTCGCGTAGAGCCCTTCCTCGGATATGGCGCGTTGCGGAAGCGTGACGAGGTTTTCGTGAAAGAGCAGCATTCGCTCGACACCATCGGTGTCGATCAGGCTGTCGAGAAGCAATTGCTCGACATCATCCGATGCAGGTGTACCGCCCAGAATAGTCAGGGTTTCGCGCAGGAGTGATCGATAGCGGCGTGGACCGGGGACATAAATACCCTTGTCATCAAGGGCAGCGCGGCTTCGCAGGATCGAACGTACGAGCCTGCCGTCGTCGGTACAATGGACACCCAGTTGAAAGACGATCTGCATTCTGCCTCATCCGCTTGGCAGCGTTAAACACTGGCAAGCAGCAGCTTGCAACCATTTCGCAAGCGGTAAGCCCCTTGGCTGGCGCATGCCATCACGATCAGATTTTTCGGGGACTTTTGGCTCCGGCGGTAGGGATCGAACCTACGACCAATTGATTAACAGTCAACTGCTCTACCGCTGAGCTACGCCGGAACACG
>JBATMT010000586.1:0-1997 GCA_049289975.1 Paracoccaceae bacterium
GGCAAGGCCAACCTGAAGTTCACGGTTTTCGGTATGGAAGCTGATGACTTCAACTCGATCATGTATGGCCAAACCTTTGATGCTGCGGGCAATCCGCAGAACTTCATCGGTCTGGGCAATCCCGATCCGGCCAACACCAACATCTGGGACCCGAATGGTCTTGGCAGCTTCATGGTCAACAACGTGGCAGCTGGCTTGATCGACTTCTCATTCGCCAACATCGCGGGCTTCGCCAAGGCTGACAACTCGTCGAACGGCTACGCCCTCGCCAACGCTCTGCCCAACTTCTTCCTCAGCATTGCGGGCAATGCGGCGGCAACGGTCGGTAATTCGGTCTGGATGTTCCTTGACGACAGCGGAGGCATCGGCCCGAACGGCGGCCCGAACGGCGACTATGACGACCTGATCGTCCGTATGGATGTGATCCCGACCACCGCTCCGATCCCGGTTCCCGCAGCAGGCTTCCTGCTTGTCGGCGCACTTGGTGGCCTTGGCCTGATGCGGCGTCGCCAGAAGGCTTGAGCCCTTCGGGCTTGAGATTCCTCTCGGCCTGGCCGTCCGCGGCATCACCATCAGTCCAGTCGCCCGCACCACAACGGGCACAAGGGGGGAAGAACGGCGGCCGATCAGGCCGCCGTTTCGCATTTCCGCCATCACAGCAAGGTTCGTCAGCATACAGGGCGCATCAATGTGTGACGGCAGGCTGAGCCCCGGTCCACACCAAAGGGTCAGTCAGGTCAATTCTGCGTAGATGCCGCTGTTACCTGCCACATGGCGGCGCGGCCATTGCCCTGCCCCGGTTCAGGCCGCGTTTTCCAGCAGCCTTGGCGCAAATGGCTCGATCGTCACGCTGCCCGCGTGGAAGGTGCAAAAACTGTCCACAGGCACCGCATCCCAGCACTCGCCCGTCTCGAGCGGTTCCGACACCACTGCCCGGCCAGACCGGCTGTCGGACCAGCGATGGTACAGCGTCGGCGCCTGATCGTCGGACGCATACCGCACGGCATAAAGCTTTTCGCCATCAGACAGGGCCGCCGTCATCCAGAAATACGGCGCCGCACCCTTTTGCCGCGACAGGCTCTCCATCCGTGCCGTCGCGCGCTCCAGCGCGCCTTTCGGGTCAAGATCCAACCCCTCGCCCAAAGCGACAAGGAACAAGGCCTCGCTGTCCGTCGCGCCACGGCGATGCGCATAAAGGTCCTCGGGGATCATCATCTCGGCATCACGGCGAAACCGGTCGTAGCCGCCGATCTGGCCGTTGTGCATGAACGTCCAGCGCCCCACCGCAAACGGGTGGCAGTTGTTGCGGCTCGTTGCCGTTCCGGTCGAGGCGCGGACATGGGCAAGGAACAACCGCGACTTGACCTGCTGGGTCAGCGACGCAAGGTTCGGATCGGACCAGGCTGGCAGGATATCACGGAACAGCCCCGGCTCCGCCCGCTCGCCATACCAGGCAAGCCCGAACCCGTCGGCATTGATCGCCGACTTGCATTCAACCGCCTCGTGGCTCTGGCGGACCAGAGAATGACCCGGCCTGCTGACGATATCTTCAATGAAAACCGGTTGCCCGACATAGGCGGCCCACCTGCACATGGCTCAGGCCTCCCGCTTCGACAGTTTAAACATCACCAAAACCCGCCTCTGGTCACATCCAGTCTGACTGGGGACACTTAACATCCCTCAAACGCCGGAATTGAGGGGGAAAATAGCAAAATCAAAGGCAGGGGTCAAAGTGGAATGGCAGAAGGCTTTGACCGTCAGCCTTCTTCCACCACCATCAGGTCACGCTCGGACGCGCCCTTGGCGTGGGCCAAAGCCGCCTGATACTCGGCGCTGTGATAGCAAGCGACTGCCGCCTCCAGCGAGGGGAACCGCGCCACCACATTTCGCGGGCGGTCGTTGCCCTCAAGTTGGACATAGCGCCCGCCACGGGCAAGGAACGCGCCGCCGTGCTTCGCAATCGCGGGGCCAGCGAGCGCCGCGTACTTGCCGTAGGC
>JBATMT010000587.1:0-1695 GCA_049289975.1 Paracoccaceae bacterium
CCTCAAGGCGATGCTCGTCGATTCATGGTACGACGCCTACCTCGGCGTTGTCGTCATGATCCGCGTGATGGACGGCACCATCCACCGGGGCGACCGTATCAAGATGATGCAGACCGGCGCCATATACGGCGTCGACAAGCTTGCCGTGCTGCGCCCGCAGATGGTCGACTGGCCCGAACTTGGCCCCGGCGAAATCGGCGTCTTCACCGCGTCGATCAAGCAGGTCCGCGACACCCGCGTCGGCGACACCATCACCCACGAAAAGCGCGGCTGCGAAACGCCGCTGCCGGGCTTCAAGCCCGCCCAGCCGGTGGTCTTCTGCGGCCTCTTCCCGGTTGACGCGAATGATTTTGAAAACTTGCGCGACGCCATCGAGAAACTTGCCCTGAACGACGCCAGCTTCTCGTACGAGATGGAAACCTCCGCCGCGCTTGGCTTCGGCTTCCGCTGCGGCTTCCTTGGCCTTCTCCACCTCGAGGTCGTCCGTGACCGGCTCGAGCGTGAATATGACCTCGACCTGATCACGACCGCCCCGTCGGTGGTCTTCAAGCTGTTCATGCGTGACGGCGAAGTGCGCGAGTTGCACAACCCCGCTGACATGCCCGACCTGACCTATGTCGACCATATCGAGGAGCCGCGCATCAAGGCGACGATCATGGTTCCCGATGAATATCTGGGCGACGTTCTGAAACTCTGTCAGGACCGTCGCGGCATCCAGGTGGACCTGACCTATGCCGGCAACCGCGCGATGGTCGTCTATGACCTGCCCTTGGCCGAGGTGGTGTTCGACTTCTACGATCGCCTGAAATCCGTGACCAAAGGCTATGCCAGCTTTGACTACCAGATCTTTGGCTACCGCGAGGATTTCCTTGTGAAAATGTCGATCCTCGTCAATGACGAGCCGGTCGATGCGCTGTCGATCATGGTCCACCGCGACCGTGCCGAGGCTCGCGGCCGCGCCATGGTGGAAAAGCTGAAAGAGCTGATCCCGCGCCACATGTTCAAGATCCCGATCCAGGCCGCAATCGGTGCCCGCGTCATCGCCCGCGAGACTCTGTCCGCCATGCGCAAGGACGTGACCGCCAAATGCTACGGCGGCGACGCCACACGGAAGCGCAAGCTTCTGGACAAGCAAAAGGCCGGCAAGAAGAAGATGCGCCAGTTCGGGAAGGTCGAGATTCCGCAGGAAGCGTTTATCAACGCGCTGAAGATGGATGGGTGACCCCAAGCATTTGCGGGGATGACAGCTCCACGGCTTCATGCAGCGTTCATGTCTTTCCCGCGAAAGCGGAAATCCACCCGCACGAGTGTGCTCGCTTCGCTTCCGCAAATGCAGGGCCACCACCGTCCAGCGTCACTACCGCAAAAACGCGTAAAAACTCTTCCTTAACCGCATTCACCTCACTGTTATCCCCGCGAAGGCGGGGATCCATGCGCGACCACACATATTTTACATATATCTTGACCAACCGGCCAAACGGCACACTTTACACGGGCGTCACGAACAATCTCGTCCGCCGGTTGGCAGAGCATCGTGAAGGGCGCGCAGACAGTTTCACCAAACGCTACAGCATTCATAACTTGGTCTGGTTTGAGCATCACACCGATATCCAAGAAGCGATCCTGCGCGAAAAGCGGATCAAAAGGTGGAACAGGGCGTGGAAGATAGACCTGATCGAGGCGACCAATCCGAGA
>JBATMT010000588.1:0-2206 GCA_049289975.1 Paracoccaceae bacterium
GGCGGGGCATCGCACCCGCTACAGGAGGGTGTGGCCTTCTTCTTGCGCCGGGCGCTGAGGCTTTTTCCGGCCTACTATCTGCTTTTGACGCTCCTTCTGATCACCGATGCGGGCGGGATTCGCGCCAGTGCGCCGTGGCACATCTTCAACCTGACCAACGTCTGGTTTGTAAAGATCGACGACTGGTCACCCTGGATGATCGCGCATTTCTGGAGCCTGAGCATCGAGGAGCAGTTCTATCTGGTCTGGCCGTGGGTGATCTTGCTGTTGCCGCTGCGCGCATTTGGTCCGGTGGTGGTGGGGACGATCCTGCTTGGCATCGGTTTCCGCGCTGGTGTCTTGATGACGCCGCTTGCCGAGCGACAGGTAGCCATCTGGGTGCTGACACCTGCGGCATTCGACGCGCTGGGCGCGGGTGCGCTGCTGGCACTTTTGGCGCGAAACGGACGCGACCTTGCCCCGGTTACCCGGCTGTTTCTGCCTGCGGTGGTGCTGTGGCTTGTGATTGATCAGTCCACCCGCCGGGGCTGGCTGCCCGACACGCTTTATCTGTCCTATCTGACGCAAGACACCATCTCGACCGTGGCGTTTGCCGCGCTGGTTGCGACGGCGCACCTGAACCGGGCGGGATTGTTGGGCAAGGCTCTTGGGTTCGGTCCGTTCGTGGCCTGCGGGCGGATCAGCTATGGCATCTATCTTTACCACATGCCGGTGTTGGCGGTTCTGTTCACCCCATTCCCTGACCTCGACTATGGGCCGCGCAGGTTCTTGATTGCCGGATTGGCGACGTTGCTTGTCGCCATGCTGAGCTGGACGCTTTGGGAGCGGCCGTTTCTGCGGATCAAGGAACGGGTCTGAGGATCAGGCTGCCTTTTCGAACCGCGCCGGAAGGTCGCCCAGCCGCTTTGCCTCGTCGATCATCGCGCCAATATCGGCATCAAGAGACGCCGCCAGTTGCGCGAAACTTTCGATGACAAAATAGACCGGTTGCACGATGTCGATCCGGTAGGAGGTGCGGAAGACCGTCATCAGATCGAAGGGCAGCATCTCGGCCTTGCCGCTGGTCGCGTGTGCGGCCTCGGACAGCGACGAGGCGATGCCCGCGCCAAAGCCGCGAATGCCTTCGGGCGTGCGGATCATGCCGAACTCGACGGTGAACCAGAACAGCCGGAACATCCGCCAACTGTAGGGTTTGCCAAGCTTGGCGGCGGTCTTGCCGAAGCGTTCGATGAAGGCGGCATAGTCCGGGTCGGTCAGGAGCGGGCAATGGCCAAAGACTTCGTGGAAGATATCGGGCTCTTCGATGTAGTCCATATCCTCGCGGCGGCGCAGGAAGGTGGCGACCGGGAACTTGCGTTCGGACAGAAGCTCGAAGAAGCGGGCGGGCGGGATCAGCGCCGGAACCCCCACGACGCCCGCGCCGGTCAGATCGTGCAGGCGGGCGTCCACGTCGGCGACTTGCGGGACGTGCGCGGCGGTCAGGCCAAGGCGATGGACCGCATCGCGAAAGGCGGGGGCCATGCGGCCTTCAAGGAAAGCCATCTGGCGGGTGAAAAGATCGCCCCAGACGGCGTCTTCTTCGGAGTTGTAGCTGTAACGGCCAGCGGCATCGGCGTGCTTTGATTCATATGCTGACATGGCGCTCTCCTGTTTCGCGACTCCAGTCTGGGCCTTTCGCCAGAAAAAGGCTTTCAAACTTCCCGTGTTTCGGTGACAATTTGGCAGGAATTTCCGAAAGGCGTCGTGAAATGGAATTTTCAGATCAGGAGCGTATACTCTTGCGGGAAATACAGGCCGATGCGTCGCTGTCGCTGGGCGATCTGTCGGGGCGCACCGGTATTCCGCAATCAACGCTGTGGCGGAAGGTACAGGAGCTTGAGGCGGCGGGTGTGATCCGGGCGCGCGTGGCGCTGCTGGACCCCGGAAAGGTCGGGGCGAAGCTGTGTGTTCTGGCGCAGATCAGCCTGATGGATCATTCCGAGGCCTGCGTGTCGGGCTTTACCGCGCTGGTGCGGCGTCTGCCGGAAGTGCTGGAGTGCCATTCGGTGTCGGGGACTGCGGACTACATGCTCAAGGTCCGGGTCCGCGACGTAGAGGCCTATGAGGCGTTCATGTCGCATCACCTGCTTCGGTCCGGGATGGTGCGGGGGGTGCAATCAAGCTTTGTGCTGAAAGAGATCAAGGCGACGACGGCACTGGCGGTGGG
>JBATMT010000589.1:0-4521 GCA_049289975.1 Paracoccaceae bacterium
GGTAAAGACGGCGCAGCATTAGCGGTCAACCTCTCCGAAAACGATATCCATGGTGCCGATGATCGCGGCAACATCTGCAAGCATGTGGCCCTTGGCCATCCAGTCGATGGACTGAAGGTGCAGGAACCCCGGCGCGCGGATCTTGGCGCGGTAAGGTTTGTTGGTACCGTCAGCCTTCAGGTACACGCCGAACTCGCCCTTCGGCGCTTCGACAGCGGCATAGATCTCACCGGCGGGGACATGGAAACCCTCGGTGTAAAGCTTGAAGTGATGGATCAGGGCTTCCATCGAGGTCTTCATGTCGCGGCGCGACGGCGGGGTGATCTTGCCACGCGCCAGTATGTCGCCCTTTTCGACGCGAAGCTTGGCAACCGCCTGCTTGATGATCGAGGTCGACTCGCGCATTTCGGCCATGCGGCACAGGTAGCGGTCATAGCAGTCGCCATTCTTGCCGACCGGAATCTTGAAGTCGAACTCGTCGTAGCACTCATAGGGCTGCGAACGACGCAGGTCCCAGGCCATGCCCGACCCCCGCACCATCACCCCCGAATAGCCCCAAGCCAGCGCGTCTTCCTCGGTCACGATGCCGATGAGAGCATTGCGCTGCTTGAAGATGCGGTTTTCAGTCAGAAGTCCGTCAAGGTCATCCAGCACACGCGGGAATTCGACCGCCCATTGCTCGATGTCGTTCAACAGATCGTCGGTCAGGTCCTGATGAACGCCGCCGGGCCGGAAGTAGGCCGCATGGAGCCGCGCGCCACTGGCCCGCTCATAGAAGACCATCAACTTTTCACGCTCTTCAAAGCCCCAAAGCGGCGGCGTCAAAGCACCCACATCCATGGCCTGCGTCGTGACGTTCAGCAGATGGTTCAGAACTCGGCCGATTTCCGAGTAAAGCACCCGGATCAGGCTCGCACGGCGCGGAACCTCCACGCCGGTCAGTCGCTCGATCGCCAGACACCAGGCATGTTCCTGATTCATCGGCGCCACATAATCCAGCCGGTCGAAGTACGGCAGATTCTGAAGATAGGTGCGGCTTTCCATCAGTTTTTCAGTGCCGCGGTGCAACAGCCCGATATGCGGATCGCACCGTTCGACGATCTCGCCGTCAAGCTCCAGCACCAGACGTAGAACGCCATGTGCCGCCGGGTGTTGCGGGCCAAAGTTGATGTTGAAATTGCGGATGCGCTGTTCGCCGGTCTGGGCGTCTTGCGAGCCATCGTCGTAGGTGTTGACGCGGATATCGCCGTCCATCACTTGGCCCCCTGCTTTTCGTCACCCGGAAGGATGTATTGCGCACCCTCCCACGGGCTCATGAAGTCGAACTGACGGTAGTCCTGCACCAGTTTCACCGGCTCATAGACAACGCGCTTTTCAGCTTCGTCATAGCGAACCTCGGTGTAGCCGGTCGTCGGGAAATCCTTGCGCAGCGGATGACCGCGGAACCCATAGTCCGTCAAGATACGGCGCAGGTCCGGGTGCCCGGAAAACAGGATGCCGAACATGTCGTATACTTCACGCTCGAACCAGTTGGCCGAGGGGTGAATGTCGATCAGTGACGGGACCATGCCCGTCTCGCCCACCGATGCTTTCACGCGGATACGCTGGTTTTTGTACATCGACAGAAAGTGGTAAACCATGTCGAAGCGTTCTGGGCGTTCGGGATGGTCAACCGCCGTGATGTCGACGAGCGTCGAGAACTTGCAGGACGGATCGGTACGCAAGTACTCGACAAATCCAAGAAGCGAGTCGAGCTTGATCGTCAGCGTCAATTCGCCAAACGCGATTTCCGTGCCGATGATGTCCGCAGCGCGCGCGCCAGACAGGACCGAGGAAAGATCTTCAATCGACATGGTCTCTCCTTAGCGCACAAGCGTGCCGGTACGGCGGATACGGCGTTGCAGTTGCAAGATACCGTACAAAAGCGCCTCGGCGGTGGGCGGGCAGCCCGGAACGTAGATATCGACCGGCACGATCCGGTCGCAGCCACGCACCACGGAATAGCTGTAGTGATAATAGCCGCCGCCGTTTGCACACGATCCCATCGAGATCACATAGCGCGGCTCGGGCATCTGGTCATAAACCTTGCGCAGCGCCGGAGCCATCTTGTTGGTCAGCGTCCCCGCCACGATCATAAGATCCGACTGGCGCGGAGACGCGCGCGGCGCCGTCCCGAAACGCTCAAGGTCATAGCGCGGCATCGAGGTGTGCATCATCTCGACGGCGCAGCAGGCCAGACCGAATGTCATCCAGTGCAACGAGCCATTGCGCGCCCAGTTGATGATGTCTTCGGTCGTGGTCAGCAAGAAGCCCTTGTCCTGCAACTCACGGTTCAGAGCCTGCGTCGCGACCTCGCGGTCAGCACCAGCCGTGTTCGCTCCGGTCATCACTGCCATTCGAGAGCGCCTTTCTTCCATTCATAGCAGAAGCCGATCGTCAGAACGGCCAGAAACACCATCATCGACCAGAACCCCACCATCGAGATGTCCTTGAACGCGACTGCCCACGGGAACAGGAACGCGACCTCAAGGTCGAAGATGATGAAAAGGATCGAGACGAGGTAGAAGCGCACATCGAATTTCATCCGCGCATCGTCGAACGCGTTGAAACCGCATTCATAGGCCGACACCTTCTCGGGGTCCGGATTGCGGACCGCAAGAACTGCCGCAGCGGCAATGAGCACAAGGCCCAGACCAACCGCTAACGCAATGAAAATCAGGATGGGAAGGTATTCTCTTGGCAGGATATCCACTCTTGGCTCCCCTTATCGCGCCATAGCGCGTCTCAATGGCTTCAGGCTCGTTTACTCCCGCCTCTTGGCGCGGTCAACCGAAGCACCGCCCGAAAGAGACGGGAAATTCCCCAAACAACGCGGGCGATTGGGCGAGCGGGACATCTTGCCTGCGGAAAAGGCGGGGGCCGGTCAGATTTTCCAGCTTGGAGGTCGTTTTTCAAAGAAAGCAGCGATTCCCTCGGCGGCCTCCGGGCTTTCCCAGCGCTGCACGAGCGCGGCTATTGTGTCGGCCATCGCACCCTCGTTGAGCGGCGGCGAAAGTCGTCGGATCAGCGCCTTCGCTTCAGCGACTGCGCCGGGCGCCACGGACAGATAGGGAACCACCTCCGCCTCGATGGCAGCATCAAGGTCACCGGCCTCGACCACCCGCGCAAGCAAACCAAGGTCGACCGCTTCACTGGCCGAGAACAACCGCGCCGACATGAACACCCGGCGCGCCGGCGCAGCCCCCATCCGCGCCACCACATAAGGCCCGATGGTCGCAGGAATCAGCCCAAGACGCGTTTCCGTCAGCCCAAACTTCGCCCCCGACGCTCCGATTGCCACATCACACACTGCCATCATCCCGACACCACCGCCAAAGGCGTTGCCCTGCACCCGCCCAATGATCGGCTTGGGACATTCGTCCAGCGCTTTCAGCATCAGCGCCAGCTTGGTTGCCTCTGTCGCCCGCGTCGCCGCATCTGCGGCCATCTGCGCCCGCATCCAGCCAAGATCGCCGCCCGCGCAAAAGCTTTCGCCATCTGCCGCAAGTACGACCACCCGCACAGCAGGATCGTTGCCCAGATCATGCGCCGCGTGTGTGACGTCGCCAATCATCTCGGCTGACAGAGCATTGTGCTTTTCCGTCCGCGTCAGCACCAGACGCGCCACGCCACGGCTGTCCTTTTCTATCCGGATCGTATTTGTCACGCCTGCCACTCCACGAATGATAGCTAAAAGATCACAAAGGCTTACCGGGATTTCATCAAGCGCCGCTGCGCATCTTCCGCGCCATTGCTGCGGCCTCGGCAACCACGGCAACGTCAAGCCCGGTCACATATCCCTGTTGCCGCAGGCGTGTTTCGACCGCCTCGGTCGCCACATTGCCCTTGGCTCCCGGCGCATAGGGACACCCGCCAAGACCGCCGACCGATGCATCGAACACCCTCAGCCCAAGCGCCAACGACGCTTCAATATTCTCCAGCGCGCGCCCGCCGGTGTCATGGTAGTGTCCGGCAAGTTCCGCCGCCGGAACGTCCTCCAAAACCCGCTCCAGCATACGCGCGATCGTCTCGGGCGTGCCTCTGCCAATCGTGTCGCCCAGACTGATCTCGTAACAACCCATCTGACGCAGAGCGACCGCGACCCTTGCCACCGCCTCGGGCTCGATCGGGCCATCGAAAGGGCAATCCGTCACCATCGAGACATAGCCGCGTACTTTCACTTTATCGGCTTTCGCAGCCTCAGCGACCGGCAAAAACCGCTCAAGGCTTTCCGCAATCGAACAGTTGAGGTTAGCGCGGCTGAACCCCTCCGACGCCGAAGCAAAGATCGCTACCTCGTCGGCCTTCGCTGCCCGCGCCGCTTCATATCCACGCATGTTCGGCGTCAGCGCCATGTAGGACACGCCCGCCGACCGCCTGATACCCGCCAATACCGCACCGCTGTCGGCCATCTGAGGCACCCATTTCGGGCTGAAGAAACTAGCGACCTCGATCAGCCGGTATCACGCACGGCTCAGGCAA
>JBATMT010000590.1:0-8845 GCA_049289975.1 Paracoccaceae bacterium
GAGCGATAGCGACCTGGGTCGCGCGCCCATTCGGCCTGTACATCCGCATCCGTAACGGGCGCGATGGTCAGCGCCGCGTCCAACAGGGCGCGGATCAGGGCTTCGTCCTCGGTCTCGGTGCGGCCGGGGGCCAGGTTTTCGGGGTCTGGCTGCAACCCGCGCGCCCGCGCCTCTTGCAAGAGCAGCGTGCGGATCAACAGTGCCTGCGCCGCCTTGCGCCAGGCGATGCCGGGCTTGTCTTTGGGGGCGCTGTGGTTCTGCGCCTCAGCCGCGATGGCGGCCTGCGGGATGGTCTCACCGTTGACGGTGACGTTGGGGAAAAGGGCGATGTTCATTGCTGTCACTCCGCCGGGGTGTTGGTTGAGGGGCCGGATGTGCCCTGCCTTGCGTCAAAGGCGCGGCGGCGTTCTTCCAGCGGGCGGCGGCGGCGCGACCGCACGATCTGATAGCCGGGCCGTGTCAGCAGATAGCGGAACGGGGCGGCAAAGCCGGACCAGATGTGCACCAGCCGGGTGAAGGGAAACAGCATGGTGATGATCAGGCCAAGGAAGATGTGCAGCTTGAACAGCCAGTGCACGTCAACCACCGTGACCCAGGCGTTCACGTTCCAGGTGACCACGCTTTGCGACCATTCCATGAAGCGGATCATCTCGGACCCGTCCATGTGTTGCAGCGACTGCGTGATCGTCAGCAGACCAATGGCTAACTGCATCCAGATCAGGATCATGATCAGGATATCGAGGGTAGTGGACGTGGCGCGGATCCGTGGGTCGGTCAGCCGCCGGTGGATCAGCATGGTGCCGCCGATCAGCGCGGCAAGGCCCGCCGGACCGCCGATCAGCACGGCCATCCATTGCTTCAGCCCATAGGGGACGCCAAGCGCATCCAGCACCCAAATCGGTGTGAACAGCCCGACAAGATGGCCAAAGAACACCGTCAGGATACCGACGTGGAACAGGATTGATCCCCAGATCAGTTGCTTGCGGCGCAACAGTTGGCTGGATGAGCTTTTCCAGGTGAAGGGGTCGCGTTCATAGCGCGCGATGGACCCCACAAGGAACACTGTCAGCGCGACATAGGGCATGACCCCGAAGATGACGAAGTTGATGTCGAAACTTTCGAACATGTCATGCGCTCCTGTTCAAGGGGGTGGGGGCCGGCCTGTCCATGGTGGCCAGCAAGTCGCGGACCTGCGGGCAACCGGCGTTCGGGTCGGGACCAAAGGTCACCTCGGTCTCCTCCCATACCGCGTCAAGCGCGGTAAGGTCGGTCGGATCGTCATCAGGTTGCGCCAGCATCCCTGTCACGGTCTCGATATCAGCCTGCGTGCCCGCCAGTTGGGACAAAGCGGCGAACGCGGCGTCATACCTGCTTTCGCGTCGCACCAGACGGGTGCCAAGCGCGTCGAAGATATGGGCCGCGTCCGCCAAGGTTTCCTGTGCCTCGAGCGAGGGACGCGTCGACAGGAATTCCAAGAGCACCGGCAGGTGGTCGGGCAGTTCGGTGGTAGCGGGCTCAAAACCCGAAGCACGGTAGGTCTCGATCAGGCTGACCATCGCGCCACCCCGGTCCCGGCTTTCGCCGTGGACATGTTCAAACAGGTTCAGCGACAGCGTGCGTGACCGGTCAAAGAGCATGACATAGCTTTCCTGAACGTCGAACAGGTCGCCTTGCCCCAGATCCTTGGCCAGCCGTTGCAGCGCCAGACGGGTTGGCGCCGACAGGCGAGGATCAGCGGCCAGAACGGCCCCGATTTCAGGCATCGCCCCTTGGAGGTCCGCCGTCGGATAGCTGAGCATCAGCGACAGCGCCTTGAGTGTGCGATCCATCATCAGAATGACTCCAAGGGAAGCGCAAAGGACTTCTTCTTGCCGCCGAACATGGTGGTCTTGCCGGTGTCGCCGGAGGAACAGCCGTTGCCATCGGTGAAGCCGCAGCCGCCACGAATGTCGGCGCCCTCCTCGTTCTGTTCGCGGTGGGCGGTGGGGATGGCGAAGCGGTCCTCGTAATCGGCGATGGCCATGATCTTGTACATGTCCTCGATCATCCGGCCCGACATGCCGACGCGGGCGGCGATGCCTTCGTCGCGCACGCCGTCCACGGTCAGGGCGCGCATGTACAGGCGCATTGCCGACATGCGTTCCAGCGCGTGGACGATGGGTTCTTCATCCCCTGCCGTCAGCATGTTGGCAAGGTACTGCACCGGAATGCGCAAGGACCGCACGTCGGGCATCTGGTCGCTCATCGCGATTTGCCCTGCCTGGGCCGCGTTCTGGATCGGCGACAGCGGCGGGATGTACCAGACCATCGGCAGGGTCCGGTATTCCGGGTGCAGCGGGAAGGCCACCTTCCACTCCATCGCCATTTTCCAGATCGGGCTGATCTTGGCGGACTCGATCCAGTCCTCCGGCACACCGTCGCGGCGGGCGGCGGCAATCACCTCGGGGTTGTTGGGGTCCAGGAACACATCAAGCTGCGCGCCGTAAAGGTCGGTCTCACGCTCGCTGCTGGCGGCCGCTTCGATCTTGTCGGCGTCATACAGGATGACCCCCAGATAGCGGATGCGCCCGACGCAGGTTTCCGAACAGACCGTCGGCAGGCCGCTTTCAATACGGGGATAGCAGAAGGTGCATTTCTCGGATTTGCCGGTGTCCCAGTTGTAATAGACCTTCTTGTAGGGGCAGCCGGAAATGCACATCCGCCAGCCACGGCATTTCTCCTGGTCGATCAGGACGATGCCGTCTTCTTCACGCTTGTAGATTGCGCCGGATGGGCACGAGGCCGAGCAGGTCGGGTTCAGGCAATGCTCGCACAGGCGGGGCAGATACATCATGAAGGTATTTTCATACTCTCCGTAGATCTGCTTCTGGATGTTCTCGAAGTTGTAGTCCCTGGACCGCTTCGAGAATTCGCCGCCGAGGATTTCTTCCCAGTTCGGGCCCTTTTCGATCTTCTCCATCCGCTCGCCGGTGATCTTGGACCGGGGGCGAGCAGTCGGGAAGGCATTCATGTCGGGCGCGGATTTCAGGTGGTCATAGTCGAAATCGAAGGGCTCATAGTAGTCGTCGATTTCAGGCATGGACGGGTTGGCGAAGATGTTCGCCAGAATCCGCCACTTCGATCCTTGCTTGGGATGCAGCTTGCCCGATTTCGACCGCGACCAGCCGCCGTTCCAGCGCTTCTGGTTTTCCCAGTCAGTCGGATAGCCGGTGCCAGGTTTGGTTTCGACGTTGTTGAACCAGGCGTATTCAACACCTTCGCGGCTGGTCCAGACGTTCTTGCAGGTGACAGAACAGGTGTGACACCCGATGCATTTGTCCAGGTTCAGAACCTTGCCGATTTGCGCGCGAACTTTCATTCCGCTGCCTCCAGTTTGACGGTTGCGGGCGTATCCAGCCAGTCGACCTTTTTCATTTTCCGCACGATGACGAATTCGTCGCGGTTGCTGCCCACAGTGCCGTAGTAGTTGAACCCGTAGGACAGTTGCGCATAGCCGCCGATCATGTGCGTGGGCTTCAGCGTGGTGCGGGTCACCGAGTTGTGGATGCCGCCGCGATTGCCGGTCTTTTCCGATCCCGGCGTGTTCACGATCTTTTCCTGGGCGTGATACATGAAGAGCGTGCCCTGCTTAATCCGCTGGCTGACCACCACCCGCGCAGTCAGCGCACCATTGATGTTGTAAGCCTCAACCCAGTCGTTATCGACCAGCCCGGCTTTCTGGGCGTCCACTTCGGACATCCAGACCACCGGGCCGCCGCGGTTCAGCGTCAGCATCAGAAGGTTGTCGGTGTAGGTGCTGTGGATGCCCCATTTCTGGTGCGGCGTGATGAAGTTCAGCACGACATGCGGGTTGCCTTCGGCCGCGTCGTTGTTGACGGCCTTGGTGATGGTTTTCAGGTCCACCGGCGGGCGGTAACTGACGAAACCTTCGCCGAAGGCCCGCATCCAGAGATGATCCTGATAAAGCTGCTGGCGGCCTGTCAGGGTGCGCCACGGAATCAGCTCGTGAACGTTGGTGTAGCCGGCGTTGTAGCAGACGGTTTCGCTTTCGATCCCCGACCACGTGGGGCTGGAGATGATCTTGCGCGGTTGCGCCGCGATGTCGCGGAAGCGGATTTTCGTATGATGCGCGCCTTCCGCCAGATGCGCATGGTGGCGGCCGGTGGGTTTCTCCAACTCTTCCCACGCCTTGACGGCCACTTCACCGTTCGTCTCGGGCGCCAGCATCAGGATCATTTCCGCGGCGTTGATCGCGGTGTCCAGCTTGGCCAGCCCTTTCGAGACGCCCTCATCCAGAACAACACCGTTCAGATCGCGCAGATGGCCAACCTCAACCTTGGTATCCCAGTTGATACCCTTGCCACCGTTGCCCAGCTTTTCAAGCAGCGGGCCGACTGAGGTGAACTTCTTGTAAAGATTGGGATAGTCCCGTTCCACGGCGATATAGCTCGGCGCGGTCTTGCCCGGGATCAGGTCACATTCGCCCTTCTTCCAGTCGCGGACATGCGCCTGAGCCAACTCGCCGGGGGTGTCGTGCAGCAGGGGAAGCTGGACGATATCCGTCTCGACCCCCAGCACTTCGGAGGCGACTTCGGAAAACTTCTTCGCAATCGACTTGAAGATCTCCCAGTCGGATTTCGACTCATATGCCGGGTCCACCGCCGCCTGCAGCGGGTGGATGAACGGGTGCATGTCGGACGTGTTCAGATCGTCCTTTTCGTACCAGCTGGCGGTCGGCAGCACGATGTCGGAATAGACGCAGGTGGTGGACATGCGGAAATCGATGGTCACCAGAAGATCAAGTTTGCCCTTCGGCGCCTCTTCATGCCAGACCGCCTCGACCGGCTTGGCATGGCCTTCCTCGCCCAGATCCTTACCCATCACGCCGTGATCTGTGCCCAGAAGATGCTTGAGGAAGTATTCGTGCCCCTTGCCCGATGACCCAAGCAGGTTCGACCGCCAGACTAACAGGTTGCGCGGCCAGTTTTCCGGGGCGTCCGGGTCTTCGCAGGACATCTGCAGCGCTCCGGATTTCAGCTGTTCTGCCACATAGGCCGGAATGGCCTTGCCCGCCGCCTTTGCCGCCTTCGACACCTCCAGCGGGTTGGTCTTCAGCTGTGGTGCCGATGGCAGCCAGCCCATCCGTTCAGCCCGGATGTTGTAGTCGATCAGCGAATTGTCCCAGTCGCCCTTGGGCGCCGTGGGCGACAGGATCTCGCCGGCGCGCAGCGTCTCATAGCGCCACTGGTCGGTATGGGCATACCAGCACGAGGTCGAATTCATGTGCCGGGGCGGACGGTTCCAGTCCAGCGCAAAGGCCAGGGGCGCCCAGCCCGTTTGCGGGCGCAGCTTTTCCTGCCCCACATAATGCGACCAACCGCCGCCCTCTTGGCCAATGCACCCACACATCACCAGCATGTTGATGATGCCACGATAGTTCATGTCCATGTGGTACCAGTGGTTCAGACCGGCCCCCAAGATGACCATCGACTTGCCATGGGTCTTTTCGGCATTGCCCGCGAATTCCCGCGCCACGACGATGATCTTTTCGCGGTCGACGCCGGTGATCTTCTCGGCCCAGGCGGGGGTATAGGGGCTGTCGTCGTTGAAGTCCTTCGACACCCATTTGCCGCCCAGGCCGCGATCCAGCCCGTAATTGGCGCAGAACAGATCGAACACCGTCGCCACGAGCGCCGTCTGGCCATCGGCCAGTGTCACGCGGCGGGCAGGGATATTGCGGGTCAGAACCTCGGGGTGGTCGCATTTCACGAAATCGCCCGTGGCGGCGCCGCCGAAATAGGGGAAATCGACGCCCACAACCTCATCATGATGCCCGTCAAGGATCTGGCTTAGCCGCAGTTGCGCCTCGGTCCCCTTGGCGCGCTGTTCAAGGTTCCACTTGCCCACTTCGCCCCAGCGGAACCCGATGGACCCGTTGGGCGCCACGATCTGACCGCTGGCTTCGTCATAGGCCACCGTCTTCCAGTCGGGGTTGTTCGCCTCGCCCAGATGGCCCGCGAAATCCTCAGCCCGCAGCATGCGGCCGGGGACAAGGTGTCCGTCGCGGTCTTCCAGCCGGACCAGCATCGGCATGTCGGTGTATTTGCGGGCGTAGTCCTCGAAATACTCGGCCTGCCGGTCTAGATGGAATTCGCGCAGGATCACATGGCCCATAGCCATCGCAAGGGCGGCATCGGTGCCCGCCTGCGGGTTCAGCCAGATGTCGCCGAACTTGGCAGCTTCGGAATAGTCTGGGCTGACAACGGCGGATTTGGTGCCGCGATAGCGGACCTCGGTATAGAAATGCGCGTCCGGCGTCCGGGTCTGCGGCACGTTCGACCCCCACAGCATCAGGAACCCGGCGTTGTACCAGTCCGCACTTTCCGGAACGTCGGTCTGTTCACCCCAGGTCTGCGGCGAGGCGGGCGGCAGGTCGCAATACCAGTCGTAAAACGACATGCAGGTGCCGCCGAGCAGGCTCAAGTAGCGCGAGCCAGCCGCGTAGCTGACCATCGACATGGCTGGGATGGGGGAGAAGCCGAACACCCGGTCGGGGCCATAAGTTTTCGCAGTAAAGGCGTTGGCCGCCGCGATGATCTCGGTCGCCTCGTCCCAGGTGGCGCGCACAAAGCCGCCCTTGCCGCGCGTCTTGGTGTAGCTGGCACGCAGGACCGGATCGTTCTGGATCGCCGCCCAGGCGGCGACGGGTGTCATCGTGGGGCGCATCTTGCGCCAGGCCCGCATCAGCGCGCCCCTGATCAGAGGGTTTTTCACCCGGTTCGCGGAATAGAGATACCAGCTGTAGGACGCACCCCGCGCACAGCCGCGTGGTTCATGGTTCGGCAGGCCCGCGCGGGTGCGGGGGTAGTCGGTCTGCTGGGTTTCCCAGGTCACGATGCCGGACTTGACGTAGATCTTCCACGAGCAGGACCCGGTGCAATTCACCCCGTGAGTCGAGCGCACGATCTTGTCGTGCCGCCAGCGGTTTCTATAGACGTCCTCCCAGTCGCGGTTTTCGCTGGTGGTCTGGCCCCAGCCGTCGGAAAATTGCTCAAGCTCTTTGCTTTGAAAGAAGTTCAGTCTGTCGAGAAGGTGGCTCACTTTGGCGTCCTTTCGTTATTCTGCGGGATGGGCGGCGGGCATTGCGCGGCCGCGCTCGATATCGTGAAGAAGCCCGCCGGGACGCGTGTAGACGACCCAGGTGATGGCAAGGCAGACGACGTAGAAGGCCAGGAACAGCCACAGCGCGCCAATGGGGCTGCCGGTCACGGCGATCGAGGTGCCATAGGCCTTGGGGATGAAGAACCCGCCATAGGCCCCGATGGCGCTGGTAAAGGCGACGATCCCGCCCGACTCCATGGCGATTTGGCGGGCGCGGTCAGCGCCGGTCAGTTGGGGCAGCAGGCGCGGCACTTCGCGGCCCATGATCACCGGGATCATCTGGAAGGTGGAGGCATTGCCCACCCCGGTGAAGAAGAACAGCGCCATGAAGCCCGCGAAGAACCCGGCGAAGGACCCTGCCTGCAGAGACAGTATGACCCCCAGAACCGAGGCGATCATGCCTACGAACACCCAGAAGGTCACCCGCGCACCGCCGAACTTGTCGGAAATCCAGCCGGTGCCTGCGCGGCTGAGCGCGCCAACCAGCGGGCCAAGGAAGACGTATTGCAGCGCGTTGATGTCTGGAAAGGCGATGCGGCTCAGAAGCGGGAACCCGGCGGAATACCCGATGAAGCTGCCGAAAGTGCCGATATAGAGGACGCACATCAGCCAGTTGTGGGTGCGCCCGAAGATCACCGATTGCTGGGCAAAGCTGGCTTTGGCGTCGGCAATGTCGTTCATGCCCAGCCAGGCTGCAACTGTGGCCATCAGGATAAAAGGCACCCAGATGAAGCCTGCGTTCTGCATCCACAACTCGCCGCCGTCAGTCAGAGCCTGCGGTGCGCCGCCCATGGTGCCGAACACGCCAACGGTGATGACCAGCGGTACAAGGAATTGCATGACGCTGACGCCAAGGTTGCCAAGACCCGCGTTCAAAGCGAGCGCGTTGCCCTTTTCGGCCTTGGGGAAGAAGTAGCCGATATTGGCCATCGAAGAGGCAAAGTTTGCGCCGCCGAGGCCGCAAAGCAGAGCCAGCACCAGGAAGATGAAATAGGGGGTTTCAGGGTTCTGCCCGGCATAGCCGATGCCGATGGCCGGCAGCATCAGCGAGGCGGTGGACAGCGTCGTCCAAAGCCTGCCGCCGAAGATCGGCACCATAAAGCCGTAGAAGATGCGCAGCGTGGCACCCGACAGGGCGGGAAGTGCCGCCAGCCAGAAGAGTTGCTCTGGCGTAAAGGCAAAGCCGATCAACGGCAGTTTGGCCACAACCATCGACCAAACCATCCAGACCGAAAAGGCCAGCAGCAGTGCCGGGATCGAGATCCAAAGGTTACGGCGTGCAATCGCGCGGCCCTTGTCGGCCCAGAACTGCGCCTCTTCCGGGTGCCAATCGGCCAGAACACGCGGCATTCTGGTGCGCTCGGGGTGGTGGATGGGCTGCATCTCGGGCAGTTCAGGCATGCGGTCCAGCACCTCGCCATGCGCCGCACGTTCCATCGCGCGGATCGACAGGTGCATCCAGGTCAACGCAATGGCGACCAGTCCGAACAGCAGGGCAAAGCATGAAGTGTAGATGCCCGTGAGGTCCAGAAGCGCGCCGAAAGCAATCGGCAGGACAAAGCCGCCAAGCCCGCCGATCATGCCGACCAGCCCGCCGACCGCGCCGACATTCTGCGGGTAATAGCTGGGGATGTGCTTGTAGACGGCGGCTTTGCCGAGGCTCATGAAAAAGCCCAGCGTGAAG
>JBATMT010000591.1:0-2329 GCA_049289975.1 Paracoccaceae bacterium
ATGCACAGGGTCAGCAATGCCGCAAAGGCAAGTGCCACACGAAAGACTGTCAGACGAATCAAATCATATCCCTCCCGGCGCATTGGCCGATTTTTCTCTCGCTAAACCACTGGAACGAAATCACCAATGAACTTTGGTGGGAGTGTGCCGGATAGACGGGTTCTGGCCGGAGTGGTTCGCAGGCAACTGCTGTCGCATCAGGACCAGCGACTGTCGTTTACCTGATGAGTTTGGGCCGATCTGGTGGCCAGGAGACAGGGCACTGAACGCTTGCGACATTTTTTGTCGCGGGATGACTAGCTGTTTTGGCCGCCAAGACCTTGACTGGCGCGGAATTCGCAGGAGGCGACTATGAAAACCCATACCCAGGTAGCGGTCATTGGCGGCGGTGTCGTCGGCTGTTCGGTGCTGTACCATCTGACCAAGTACGGCTGGAAAGATGTCATGCTGATCGAACGCTCGACGCTGACGTCCGGCTCGACATGGCACGCGGCAGGTGGCTTCCACACGCTGAACGGCGACACCAACATGGCGGCGCTTCAGGGCTATACGATCCAGCTTTACAAGGAGTTGGAAAAGATCACCGGCATGAACTGCGGTCTGCATCATGTGGGCGGCATAACGCTGGCCGACAATCAGGCACGCTTCGAAATGCTGAAAGCCGAGCGCGCCAAGCACCGCTACATGGGCCTGCACACCGAGATCCTGTCGCCGGAGGAGGTGAAGAAGTTCACTGACGGGCTGGTGAATACCGACGGCATCATCGGCGCACTTTATGATCCGCTGGACGGCCACCTTGATCCGTCGGGCACCACGCATGCCTATGCCAAGGCCGCGAAGATGCAGGGCGCGACGATTGTCGAGCACAACCGTGTGCTGGAAACCAACCCGCGCCCAGACGGATCGTGGGAACTGGTGACCGAACAGGGCACGATCATCGCCGAGCATATCGTGAACGCGGGCGGCCTTTGGGCGCGCGAAGTCGGGGCGATGGCAGGCGTGTACCTGCCGCTTCTGCCGATGGCGCACCAGTATCTGGTCACAGACGAGATCCCCGAAATCATGGAGATCCTCAAGTCGGGCCGCGAATTCCCGCATGTCATGGACCCCGGCGGCGAGAGCTATCTGCGTCAGGAAGGTCGCGGACTTTGCATCGGTTTCTACGAAAAACCGTGCGAGCCTTGGTCTGTCGATGGCACGCCGTGGAACTTCGGGCACGAGCTTTTGAACGAGCAGTGGGACAAGATCGAGGATTCCGTCACCTTCGCCTACAAGCGCTTCCCGGTGCTGGAGCGTACGGGCGTCAAGAGCACGATCCACGGGCCGTTCACCTTTGCTCCCGATGGCAACCCGCTGATCGGGCCGGTTCCGGGCCTGCGCAACTACTGGTCGGCCTGTGCGGTCATGGCGGGCTTCAGCCAAGGCGGCGGCATGGGCAAGTCGCTTGCCGAATGGATGATCCACGGCGAGACGGAAGTCGACCCGCGCGGCTTCGATGTGGCGCGGTTTGGCAAATGGACAACGCCCGGCTACACGGTGCCGAAGGTGATCGAGAACTATCAGATGCGCTTCTCGGTCAGCTATCCCAACGAAGAACGCCCTGCGGCGCGGCCGTTCCGCACCACGCCGATGTACGACATCTTCGACAGCATGGGCGCCGTCTGGGGCCAGCAGTACGGGCTGGAAGTGCCGAACTATTTCGCACTGCCCGGCGAGCCGCGCTATGAGGAGCCGACCTTCAAACGCTCGAACGCGTGGGAAGCGACCCGGCAGGAAGTCTTGGCAGTGCGCGAGGCCGTGGGTATCAACGAGGTGCAGAACTTCGGCAAGTTCCGCGTGAAGGGTCCGAATGCTCGCGCCTGGCTCGACAAGATCATGGCCGGTGCGATCCCGCAGAAGGGCCGCCTTTCGCTGACCCCGATGCTGTCGCACAAGGGCAAGATCATCGGCGACTTCACCGTGACCTGCATGACGGAGACCGAGTTCCAGATTACCGGGTCGTATGGTGCTCAGGATCAGCACCTGCGCTGGTTTGAAAAGAACCTTGAGGACGGTGTGAGCGTCGAGAATGTGTCGGATCGGATTACCGGGTTCCAGATTGCCGGGCCGAATGCGCGTGCGCTTCTGGCGCGGGTGACGCGTGCCGATGTCTCGAACGAGGCGTTCAAGTTCATGGATGCGAAACAGATCACCATTGGGATGGTGGATTGTCTCGTGCAGCGCGTCAGCTACACCGGCGACCTTGGCTATGAAATCTTCTGCGATTTCATGAAAGAGCGCAGCCTGTGGCATACGCTTTGGAACGCCGGTCAGGATCTGGGTATCCGGC
>JBATMT010000592.1:0-6900 GCA_049289975.1 Paracoccaceae bacterium
AAATTCGGGCATGATTCGGGCATGAAAACCTCACAAAGTCACAAAAGCAGTTGACAGACTCGGGCCTTGGCCGTGATCCTTCGGGAAAACGCATGGGGGGATTATGTCGATTGACCGGATCAGGCAGCTGCCATGCTGGCGAGGGGATATCCGCGCCGAGGTGTTGAAGGGCGGGCTGTCGAACGAAAGCTGGAAGGTGACGGACGCAGCGGGTGCGCATGTGGTGCGCTTTGGCGTCGATTTTCCCTTTCACCACGTATTCCGCGATCGCGAGGTAATGACCGCGCGGGCGGCTCATGCGGCGGGCTTCGGGCCGGAAGTCACATGGTCGGGTGCCGGTGTGATGGTCAGCGCCTTTCTGGGCGCACGGACGTGGGGCGAGGCCGACATGCGGGCCAATCCCGAACGGATCGGAATGCTGCTGAAGCGGTTCCATACGGAAATGCCTGCACGGGTTTCGGGGCCGGGAGTGATCTTCTGGGTGTTCCACGTGATACGTGATTATGCCGCGACTTTGGCCGAAAAAGCCAGCCGCTTCGAGGGCGAGTTGCCACGGCTGTTGGCAGTGAACGCGGCGCTGGAAGCGGCACAGGTGCCGATGCCGATTGTCTTTGGTCATCACGACCTGCTGCCGGGAAACTTTCTGGAAGATGAAAACCGGCTGTGGCTGATCGACTTTGAATATGCGGCCTTCGGGACCGGCATGTTCGATCTGGCGGGCGCTGCCGGCAATGCGGGGATGAGCCCGCAAGAAGAGGCGGCCCTGCTGGCGGCCTATATGGGCGCGGCGGCAGATGGGCCGACATTCCAGAGTTTTGCGGCGATGAAATGCGCGGCGCTTATGCGAGAGGCGATGTGGGGAATGGTATCGGAGATCTTCCTCGCCGCGCCCGGCGCAGACTATGACGCCCATGTGCGCGAATATCTGCACCGCCTTGATGCGGCGCTTGAACTTTATCAGACAACCTACGGAAAGATTTGACAATGGCAGTCCCAACCCACGCCCAGATCGTCGTCATTGGCGGCGGTATCATCGGCTGTTCGACGGCTTACCATCTTGCCCGCGATCACAAGGCCGATGTGGTGCTGATCGAGCAGGGCAAGCTGACGAGCGGGTCGACATGGCATGCGGCGGGGCTGGTCGGGCAACTGCGGTCGTCCGCCTCGATCACGCGGGTGCTGAAATATTCGGTGGATCTCTACAAGGGGCTGGCGGCGGAGACGGGGTTGGAGACGGGCTGGAAGATGACCGGCTGCCTGCGTCTGGCAACGAACGAGGATCGCTGGACCGAGTACAAGCGGCTGGCGACCACTGCCAAGAGCTTTGGCATGGAGATGCATCTGGTGTCGCCTGACGAGGTCAAGCGCATGTGGCCGTTGATGGATGTGTCGGATCTGGTGGGCGCAAGCTGGCTGCCAACCGACGGACAGGCCTCGCCGTCGGATATCACGCAAAGCCTTGCCAAGGGCGCACGGATGCACGGAGCAAAACTGTTCGAGAATGTCCGGGTTACAGGCTTCGAGATGGATGGCGACCGGATCACGGTGGTCAAGACATCAGGCGGGGACATCGCCTGCGAAAAGGTTGTTAACTGCGCGGGACAATGGGCGCGGCAGGTGGGGGCGATGGCGGGCATCAACGTGCCGCTGCAACCAGTCAAGCACCAGTATATCGTAACCGAGAAGATCGCCGGGTTGGCGTCTGACGCGCCGACGCTGCGTGACCCGGACCGGCGCACCTACTTCAAGGAAGAGGTCGGCGGTCTGGTGATGGGCGGCTATGAGCCGAACCCGCAGCCATGGACGACCGGCGACGTGCCGAATGATTGGGAATTCCGCCTGTTCGACGATGACTACGACCATTTCGAGCAGCATCTGGTGCAAGCGATTGCGCGGGTGCCGGTGCTGGAGACAGTCGGCGTCAAGCAGATGATCAACGGGCCGGAAAGCTTCACGCCGGACGGCAACTTCATCCTTGGCGCAGCACCGGAATGCTCGAACATGTTCGTGGGTGCGGGTTTCAACGCATTCGGCATCGCCTCGGGTGGCGGTGCGGGCTGGGTTCTGGCGGACTGGGTGATGAAAGGTGAGGCGCCGCTTGACCTTTGGGCGGTCGACATTCGCCGCTTCAGCGAGATGCACCGCGACCGGGACTGGGTGCGCGACCGCACCTGCGAGGCTTATGGCAAGCACTACACCATTGGTTTCCCGCATGAAGAATACACATCTGGCCGCCCCCGCATCACATCGCCGCTTTATCAGCGGCTGAAGGGGCGCCGCGCAGTGTTTGGCTCGAAACTCGGCTGGGAGCGACCGAACTGGTTCGCGCCGGAAGGGCAGGAGGCCAAGGACGTCTATTCGATGGGCCGCCAGAACTGGTTCGACGCGGTCGGGACTGAGAATCGTCACTGCCGGGAAGCGGTAGGGATCTTCGACCAATCGTCGTTCGCCAAATATGAAGTGACCGGCAAGGATGCGGCGGCGGCGCTGGATTTCGTCTGCGCCAACAACCTGATGAAGGCTCCAGGTGCGCTGACCTATACGCAACTTCTGAACTCGCGGGGCGGAATCGAGGCTGATCTGACCGTGGCGCGGCTGGCGGAGGACAGGTTCTATATCGTCACCGGCACCGGATTCCGGACCCATGACCTTGCATGGATCAAGGAGCATTTGCCGAAGGGCGATGTGGCGGTGCGGGATATCACCGAGGCGTGGGGGACGCTGTCTTTGATGGGGCCGAAGGCGCGTGACGTGCTGGCGCTGGTCACCGGGGCGGATGTGTCGGACGCGGCTTTCCCGTTTGCGACGGCGCGCGAGATCGCGATTGCGGGAACCACGGTCAGGGCGCTGCGCGTGACCTATGTGGGCGAGCTTGGCTGGGAGCTGCATGTACCGCTGTCGGCCACAGGCGCGGTATTCGATGCGCTGATGGCGGCGGGGGCGGGCGCGCAAATCCGGCCGCTTGGCTACCGGGCGATTGAATCGCTGAGGCTTGAGAAGGGTTATCGCGCCTGGTCGGCGGACATCACGCCCAATGATACGCCGTTCGAGGCGGGGCTGGGCTGGGCGGTCAAGATGAAGTCGGGCCGCGATTTCATCGGGCGTGCGGCGCTGGAAGCGATGGCGGGCAAGCCATTGGTCAAGCGTCTTGCCGGGTTCACGCTGGCGGATCCGAAGGTGGTGCTGGTCGGACGCGAGACGATCCTGCGCAACGGCACGCCAGTCGGCTATCTGACCTCGGGTGGGTACGGCTATACGCTGGGGCAAAGCATCGGCTATGGATATGTGCGAAACTCTGACGGGGTCAGCGACGAGTTTCTTGCGTCTGGTCACTATGAACTGGTGGTAGCGTCCGAGACTTACGCGGCACGCATCGGGATGAAGCCGTTCCATGACCCGGACAACCGGGCGGTTCGGGCCTGACGGGCGGAAGCCTCCGGTGGGGATATTTGGCAGCAGAAAATGAAGAGCGACATTCTTCGTCTTTCTGCATTGTCCATGAAGGCCGTTCCTATGGAGCGACGTGCCGTGGGCGGATTTCCCCGCCAGCCGTTCATTCCAAGGGCGGATTGCCTCTGGCAAGCTGCGCGGCAGACAGTGCTGGGGCTTGAGGTCCGGGGCGGCGCGGCCTAGGAATGGATGGACTGACAGGAGGGTGCTTGATGCGGATTTACAGCGATTTGGCCGATGCGGTGGGAAAGACCCCGTTGATCAGGCTGAACAAGGCCAGCGAGCTGACCGGCTGCGAGATCTTGGGCAAGGCCGAGTTCCTGAATCCCGGCCAGTCGGTCAAGGACCGGGCGGCGCTGTACATCATCCGCGACGCGGTGGCGAAGGGCAAGCTGCGCCCTGGCGGCACCATCGTGGAGGGCACGGCGGGCAACACCGGAATCGGGCTGGCGCTGGTGGGATCGTCGATGGGTTTCAAGACCGTCATCGTCATCCCCGAGACGCAAAGCCAGGAAAAGAAGGACATGCTGCGTCTGGCC
Organism: Paracoccaceae bacterium; assembly: GCA_049289975.1. Taxonomy (GTDB): domain Bacteria; phylum Pseudomonadota; class Alphaproteobacteria; order Rhodobacterales; family Rhodobacteraceae; genus TMP-24. The sequence goes on from JBATMT010000592.1 coordinate 3,990, forward strand.
GGGGCGGAGCTGGTTCAGGTGCCCGCTGCGCCCTATTCAAATCCGAACAATTATGTGCGCTATTCTGGCCGACTGGCTGAAAGACTTGCACAAAGCGAACCAAATGGCGCGATCTGGGCGAACCAGTTCGACAATATCGCCAACCGGCAGGCGCATGTGGAAACCACGGGTCCCGAGGTCTGGGAACAGACTGATGGCAAGGTTGACGGCTTCGTCTGCTCGGTAGGGTCGGGTGGCACTCTGGCCGGGATGGCAATGGCGTTGCAGCCCAAGGGCGTGAAGATCGCGCTGGCCGATCCAGAGGGCGCGGCGCTGCACAGTTTTTACACCACGGGCGTCCTGAAGTCGGAAGGGTCGTCGATCACCGAGGGGATCGGTCAGGGGCGTATCACCGCCAACCTTGAGGGCATCACGCCGGACATGTCGTTCCGTATCCCCGACAGCGAGGCGCTGCCGATCGTGTTCGATCTGCTGGCAGACGAGGGGCTTTGTCTGGGCGGCTCGTCGGGAATCAACGTGGCGGGCGCGATCCGCATGGCGCGGGTGCTGGGGCCTGGGCACACGATCGTCACGATCCTGTGCGACTACGGCAACCGCTATCAATCGAAGCTGTTCAACCCGGACTTCCTGAAGGCCAAGGGCCTGCCGGTCCCGGAATGGCTGGACCGGGCTCCGCAGGAATTGCCCAGCGTGTTCGAGGGCTGATGCACATCGGCCGGATCAGACTCTGGCTTCTGGCGCTGGTTGCGGCGCTGACGGTCGGTGTAGCCGAGTTGGCTGCACCGACCTTTGTGCTTGCGCAGGAGCAGGCCGCGGCCAAGGTCAGTGCCGAACCCATCGACTATGCTGCGTGGGACAAGGATGCGGCGACGGCAGAGGATGTCATTGCCGCAGCGCGAGCCTCGAGCAAGGCGATGGAGGACATGCGGGCCCGGATCGTTGTCTGGCGGACGCGGTTCGAGGCAGGCAAGACGATCAACGCTGCGCAGATCGAGACGTTGAAGGCGCAGATCACGGCGCTGGGTGCGGCTCCGACAGACGGCTCGACCGAAGTGCCGGAGATTGCCGAGCGCCGGCGGCAACTGAATGAGACATTGTCGCGTCAGCAAGCGCCGGGGCTGGCGGCCATCGAGGCGTTCAGCCGCGCCGACGGGATCATCCGCCAGATCGACACGCTGATCCGCGAGCGGCAGGCGGATGCACTTCTGAAGTTGCTACCCTCGCCGATGAACCCGCTGAACTGGCCTTCGGGCGCGGCGGTGCTCACGCAGGGCGTAAAGACGCTGTGGGTGGAAGTCGATACATCGTGGAAGAATCCGGCGCGGCGTGCGGAACTGCGCGACAACGTGCCGATCATCGCCATCCTCGTGGTGCTGGCGGGGTTGTTGCTGTGGCGCGGGCCGGGGTTCATGGAACGGCTGGCCATGCGGCTGGAGAAACGGGCGACACTGAGGGGCCGGACGCTGGTTGCGGCGCTGATTTCGCTCGGGCAGGTCATCTTGCCGGTGGCGGGGATGATCTTGCTGGTGGCGGCTATCTTCCTGTCAGGGATTACCGGACCGCGGCTGGAAGCGTTGCTGAAGGCGTTGCCGCTGGCGGCGATGTCCCTGTTTGTGGCGCGCTGGCTTGGCAGTTGGCTTTTCTCGGACGATCAGCGGATTGCCGGGATCAGGCTGACGGATCGTCCGGCCGAGGCGCGGTTCCATGCGACAGCAATCGGCTTTGTCCTTGGCATCGAGGAATTCCGTTCGGCCTTCACCACGGAAGTAAGGCCGCCCTTGTCGCAGGCGGCGCAGGCAGTTTGGCTGGCGCCGGTGGTTTGCGCAGTCGCGGTGTTCCTGTTCCGGCTCGGATTGCTGTTGCGGCGGCAAACGCTTGAAGCCGGGCAATCACGCGAAGACGTTCTGTTCCGGCAGCGGATGGTGTCGATCATCGGCAGCGCCTGCGCGCTGGTGGCAATCGTCGCGCCGCTTCTGGCGGTGATTGGCTATGTCGCGGCGGCCAATGCGCTGATCTGGCCCACGGTTCTTTCGCTTGGGCTGATCGGCTTTCTGATTCTGGCGCAGCGGTTCTTGACCGATGTCTATGTGATCATCACCAAGTCGGGCGACGAGGGGCGAGAAGCGCTGATCCCGGTGCTAATCGGGTTCTTGCTGGCTTTGGCTTCGCTTCCGGTCTTTGCGCTGACCTGGGGCGCGCGGTCGTCGGACCTGAGCGAGGTCTGGACGCGGTTTCAGGCCGGGGTCGATCTGGGCGGCACGCGGATCGCGCCGATGGCGATGGTCACGCTTCTGCTGATCTTTGCGATTGGCTATATGGTCACGCGCATTCTGCAAGGTGCGATGCGGACTTCGCTTTTGCCGCGCACCAAGCTCGACAAGGGCGCGCAGAATGCAGCGGTGGCCGGGCTGGGCTATCTGGGGCTGATCTTGTCGGGTTTGGCGGCTGTCACGGCGGCGGGCATCAACCTGTCGGGTCTGGCGATTGTTGCCGGTGCGCTGTCGGTCGGTGTCGGTCTGGGCTTGCAGAACATCGTGCAGAACTTCGTGTCCGGTGTGATCTTGCTGGTCGAGCGCCCCATAACCGAGGGCGATACGATCGAGGTCAGCGGCAAGACCGGCGTGGTCAAGGCGATTTCAGTACGCTCGACGCGGATCAGCACAGGCGATCAGGCCGAGGTTGTCGTGCCGAACGCGCAGTTCATCTCTGGAATGGTGACGAACTTCACGCGCGAGAACCTGAAGTCCAAGCTGGTGGTGCCGGTTACGGTTGGCTATGGCGCCGACACGCGTGTTGTTGAAAAAGCGCTGCGCGAGATCGTGGAGGCGCAGCCGCTTGTCGTTCTGAAGCCGCCGCCGAGCGTACATCTGACGGGTTTCACCCAGACGGGCATGACGTTTGAGGTGGGTGC
>JBATMT010000593.1:0-1863 GCA_049289975.1 Paracoccaceae bacterium
GGTCCCTGCGGCGCCTGTGACGTTGCCCTCGGTCGGCGCAGGGGTCGAGCAGGTGCTGGACTGGGAACGGCGCTATCGGCACATGCGGGTACATACGGCGCTGCATCTTCTGTCGGTTGCGATCCCGTTGCCGGTGACGGGCGGGCAGATTGGCGCAGACAAGGGGCGGCTCGATTTCGACATGCCGGACGTGCCTGCGGATGTCCGGGCGCTGGAGGCGGCGATCAACGAGATGATCGGGCGTGGCCTGCCGGTGAGCGATGACTGGATCACCGATGCCGAACTGGAGGCGAACCCCGGACTGGTCAAGACCATGTCGGTTGCGCCGCCGAAAGGGCAGGGTCGGGTGCGGCTGGTGAGGATCGGGCAGGGGGCGGATCAGGTGGACTTGCAGCCGTGTGGCGGCACGCATGTCGCCAACACCGCCGAGATCGGACTGATCACCCTTGGAAAGGTCGAAAACAAGGGCAAGCAGAACCGCAGGGTCAATTTGCACCTTGGCAACTGACGCGCCGTTTCGGTTCGTGATTGACCGAAATCTCTTGAAACTTTTTGTCAGACAGCCATAGTCGCCGAGGAACTGGGCCGACTCGTAGCGGCTCGAAACCTGGGGCGCGTCGGCCTGCCAGCAGACGCGGAAATTTGGAGCAAACTAGGTGCACCACCTGCGCCTGACCGGCCCAATAAAAGACCTGAAACTGCCTTGTGCAGGGATCGGGCGGAGCTGAAGAACATATGTCAAATCCCGAAACGGCCCTTGCACAAGGGACCGACGACGACGCCTCTAACGGTGGCGATGACGGCCACTCTGCCCACAAGCAGAGCCTTGCGGCACTGACCCTTGGGGCTATTGGCGTCGTTTACGGCGATATCGGTACGAGTCCCCTCTATGCCATGCGCGAAGCCTTGCGCCCTGTTGCTCACGACGGGCTGGAACGGGCCGAGGTGCTTGGAGTCATCTCGTTGCTGATCTGGACGCTTATCCTGATCGTGACGATCAAGTACGTGCTGTTCCTGTTGCGTGCCGACAACCGGGGCGAGGGCGGGATTCTGGCGCTTTACACGCTGTCGCGTCTGGCAATCGGGCGGCGGTCCTATGGGGTATTGGCTTTAGGGATTGCCGGGGCGGCATTGTTCTTTGGCGATGCGGTGATCACACCGGCGGTGTCGATCCTGTCGGCCGTCGAGGGGATCGAGCTGGTTGCGCCATCGTTCGTTGAATATGTCATCCCTGTCACCATCGGCATCATCGTGGCGTTGTTCATGGTGCAGCAGCACGGAACACAGGCGATTTCGGTCCTGTTCGGCCCTATCACGGCCCTGTGGTTCATCGTGATGGGCATAACCGGCGCCAAGGAACTGGCAGGCGATCCGGCGGTGCTGGCTGCCTTCAACCCGATCTATGGCATCTTGTTTCTGGCACACCACGGGCTTGGCGCCTTTTTCGTGATGGGCGCCATTTTTCTGGCCGTCACCGGAGCCGAGGCACTGTATGCCGACCTCGGCCATTTCGGGCGCGCGCCGATCCGGACCGCCTGGTTTGCACTCGTCTTTCCGGCGCTTGTGCTGAACTATCTGGGGCAGGGGGCTCTGGTGCTGCGCTCGGCCGAAGCGATTGAAAATCCATTCTTCATGATGGTTCCGGAGTGGATTTTGCCCGGACTGGTGGCGCTCGCTACGGTCGCCACGGTCATCGCGTCGCAGGCAGTCATCACCGGAGCCTTTTCAATGACCCGCGCGGCGATTCAGCTTGGCCTGCTGCCACGGCTGTCGATTGTCCACACATCGGAAAGCCAGAGCGGCCAGATCTACATTCCTGCCGTGAACTGGATCTTGCTGTTCGGCGTCATGGCATTCGTGCTG
>JBATMT010000594.1:0-5655 GCA_049289975.1 Paracoccaceae bacterium
GTTGGGCTTTGCTGGCGAGACGGTGCGGCGGACGAGTGCGGCGGTGGTCAGGGGGATGAAGCGGGCGATGTGAGGGATTGTCTGTGCGCTATATTTCGATATTACATGAAATATGGAAAAGAATCGCGCGATCAACTCTCTTTCGGCGTTGGCCCATGACCAGCGCATTGATGTCTTCAGGCTGCTGGTAAAGGCCGGACAGGCAGGCATCGCTGCGGGCGATATTGCCCAGACGCTGGATATCCGGGCGAACACGCTTTCAAACAACCTGTCGCTTCTCTCTGCGGCGGGCTTGATCAGGTCGACCCGCGAGGGGCGATCCATCCGCTACTTCGCCGATATGGACGGGATGCGCTCGTTGCTGGCGTTTCTTATGGAGGACTGCTGCGGCGGTCGGCCCGACATATGCCAACCAGTATTTGACCAGATCACCTGCACCTGTTGAGGTTTGTCATGACTGACCAAAAGAACGTACTGTTCCTGTGCACCGGCAATTCGGCCCGGTCGATCATCGCCGAGGCCATTCTCGACCGCGAAGGGATGGGCAGGTTTCGGGCCTTCTCTGCCGGGTCGCGGCCCAAGGGAGAGGTTCATCCCTTCACATTGCAACTGCTGCAACGGCTGAACCATGATGTATCGGGATTGCGGTCAAAGAGTTGGGACGAGTTCGCCGGGGCGGATGCGCCAAGGATGGATTTCGTCTTTACGGTCTGCGATCAGGCGGCGGCCGAGGAATGCCCGTTCTGGCCGGGACAGCCGATAAGTGCGCATTGGGGTTTGCCCGATCCGGCCAGCGCCAAAGGAAATGACGCCGAACGGCATCTGGCCTTTGCCGAGACTTACCGGATGCTGAGGAACCGCATCTCGATCTTCATGAATCTGCCGATGGCGACGCTGGACAGAATGTCGTTGCAAGACCGCGTCGAGGAAATCGGCAAGTTGGGCGAGTGAGGCGGCACGGTCCTGGGGTGGCACGGTCCTGGAGTGGCAGGGGGCGCTTTTGCTTAAACCTTGCATAAACCGGTTTGCCGTCAATCTGGCGTTGGTCGTGGGCTGCGTTGACTTGCGCGGCCCTGCCGGTAGCATCGCGCCAGTTTGGAAAGGCAGGCCCGGATGGAAATCACCCTAAGCTATGACCGCCCGGCGGAGGGGCCGAGGTCGGGTCCGGTGACGGTGGGTTGGCTTCGGTCGACCGACAAGCACGCGGTGCTGTATGATCCGCCCGAGCGGGTGAGTTTCCGCGATACGGCCAAGGTGCATCCGAAGTCGGCGGCGCGCTGCCCGGCTGTCATCCAGATGGAAAGCCGCTATTTCATGGTGCGCTGTCCGTTCGACATCCATCTGGGCTTTGGCCGCGATGCCAAGGGCAAGCCAGTGTTCGTGAACCGGGCGGGGCCGGGAAGCACGGTCAGGGCCAACAAGCTGAACGAACTTCTGGTGATGGTGAACGAGGCGGAGTGGCGCTATCCGGATCGGCCGACGATGCAACTGATCTTGCCGTATCTGTTCATTGCCGACGAGCCGGTGTGGGTCACGCAGCTTGATGCGTTCATGCATTACCGCAAGGAGCCGTTGCCGGGGACGATCTTTGGCGGGCGTTTTCCGGTGTCGATCTGGCCGAGGCCGCTGATGTGGGCGTTCGAGTGGCATGACATTGGCAAGGACATCGTGCTCAGGCGCGGCGATCCGCTGTTCTATGTGCAGTTCGAGGCCGAGGGGCCGGATCGGCCGGTGCAATTGATCGAGGCAGAGCGGACGGCGGAGTTGAGCGCCTATCTTGATGCGATCGGCGGGGCGGTGAACTATGTGAACCAGACGTTCAGCCTGTTCCGCGCCGCCGAGGCCCTGCGGCCCAAGGCTCTGCTGGTGCCGAAGAAGCGCGACTGAGGATGGTCAGCCGGCTGGAGATATATGATCTGGCCAGCGGCGCGCGGCGGGTCGTGCTTGAAACCGAAAGGTTGATCGAGGCGCCTAACTGGGGGCCGGATTGCTTGGCGGGTGGGGCGTACCTGCTGGTCAATGCCGAGGGGCGGCTTTGGCGGGTGCCGCTGGGCGGGCCGGAGTTGCTGTCGTTCGAGACGGGCTTTGCCGACCACTGCAACAATGACCACGGCTTTTCGCCAGATGGACAGTGGCTGGCGCTGTCGTGTCATCGCGGGCGCGGATCGGAGTTGTTCGTGGTTGCGGCAGGCGGCGGGGTGCCGCGGCTGTTGGTGCCTGATGCACCGTCTTGGTTTCACGGCTGGTTCCCGGATGGGTCGCGGATTGTCTATGCGGCGGCGCGGGGTGGGCGGACAGTCGATATATATAGTGCAGCGGCGGACGGCACGGACGAGCGGCGGCTGACGTTTGGCGAGGGTCATTCGGACGGGCCGGATGTGTCGGCAGACGGGGCGTGGGTTTACTACAACAGTGACCGGAGCGGCCATGCGCAGATCTGGCGCGTCAGGCCGGATGGCACGGGGCACGAGCAGGTTTTCGAGGATGCCCGTGCGAACTGGTTCCCGCATCCGTCGCCGGACGGGCGGCATGTGCTGTACCTGTCCTATCCGCCGGGGACAGAAGGGCATCCGCGCGATCTGCCAGTGAGCCTGTGGCTGATGGACACGGACGGCGGCAACCGGCGCGAGGTCGTGTCGCTGACCGGCGGGCAGGGGACGATGAACGTGCCAAACTGGCGCGCCGACGGTGGGGCGTTTGCGTTTGTGAGTTACTGAGGCCAGTCCCTTTCAGGGCTGATTGGCGACAAGCCAGACGCGCACGTACTTGAAGGCCATTGGTCGGCTACATTTCCCGGATTGCGAGGTTCGGGTTTGCGGCCAGCCAATTGCTTTGCGGCTTGCGCCGTCGGGCAAAGGACCAGTCACCTTGCCGCCGGCGAGGTGACTGGTCGGTCCTGAAGTGCGTCCGGATTTGGCGCGGGTCAGATCCGGCTTGTCTGCGGGGTTGCGTGCGGCAAACAAAATGCCTGCCTGTTCCCCCTCTTCGCCCTTGATGGGGCGGGACGTGCTCCCCAATTATGGTGCAAGGCCCGAGGGGGCGTGCCGCTGAAGTGGGCGCTGCCGGACGGGTGCTTCAGAAAAGGAGAATGCCGATGAACATGGAAAAGTTCACGGAGCGGTCGCGCGGTTTCCTTCAGGCCGCACAGACCATCGCACTGCGCGAGGGACACCAGCGGGTGATGCCCGAGCATCTTCTGAAGGCTTTGATGGATGACGACCAGGGCTTGAGCGCCAACCTGATCCGCAAGGCGGGTGGGGAGCCTTCGCGCGTGACCGAGGCGGTGAACCTTGCCGTCAGCCGGATCGCCAAGGTTTCGGGCGGTCAGGGCGAAGTCTATGTGGACACGTCGCTGGTGCGCGTGCTCGACGAGGCGGAAAAGCTTGCCAAGAAGGCGGGCGACAGTTTCGTGCCGGTCGAGCGCATCCTGATGGCGCTGAGCATGGTCAACACCAAGGCCAAGGACGCGCTGGATTCCGGGGCGGTGTCGGCTCAGAAACTGAACACGGCGATCAATGATATTCGCAAGGGCCGGACGGCAGACTCTGCCTCGGCCGAGGATAGCTACGAGGCGCTGAAGAAATATGCCCGCGACCTGACCGAGATGGCGGAGCAGGGCAAGATTGACCCGATCATCGGCCGCGACGAGGAGATTCGCCGCACGATGCAGGTTCTGTCGCGCCGCACCAAGAACAACCCGGTGCTGATCGGTGAGCCGGGCGTCGGCAAGACTGCGATTGCAGAGGGTCTGGCGCTGCGCATCATCAACGGCGACGTGCCCGAGAGCCTCAAGAACAAGAAGCTGATGGCGCTGGACATGGGTGCGCTGATTGCCGGGACGAAGTATCGCGGTGAATTCGAGGAACGCCTGAAAGCGATCCTGAAGGAGATCGAGGCGGCGGCGGGCGAGATCGTGCTGTTCATCGACGAATTGCACACGCTGGTGGGCGCGGGCAAGACCGATGGCGCGATGGATGCGGCCAACCTGATCAAGCCGGCGCTGTCGCGGGGCGAGTTGCACTGTGTGGGTGCCACGACGCTGGACGAATATCGCAAGTATATCGAGAAGGACGCGGCGCTTGCCCGGCGCTTCCAGCCGGTGATGGTGACAGAGCCGACGGTCGAGGACACGATCAGCATCCTGCGCGGCATCAAGGAGAAGTACGAACTTCACCACGGCGTGCGGATCAGCGACAGCGCGCTGGTTGCGGCGGCGACGCTGAGCCATCGCTATATCACCGACAGGTTCCTGCCGGACAAGGCCATCGACCTGATGGACGAGGCGGCAAGCCGTCTGCGGATGGAAGTGGATTCCAAACCCGAGGAACTGGACCAGCTCGACCGGCAGATCCTGCAATTGCAGATCGAGGCGGAAGCGCTGAAGAAGGAAGATGACGCGGCCTCGAAAGACCGTCTGGAGCGGCTTGAAAAGGAACTGTCGGACTTGCAGCAGCGCTCGGCCGAGATGACGGCCAAGTGGCAGGCGGAGCGCGACAAGCGCGCCTCGGCCACCGGCATCAAGGAAAAGCTGGAACATGCGCGAAATGAACTGGAGCAGGCCAAGCGCGAAGGCAACCTCGCGCGCGCGGGCGAGCTATCTTACGGGGTGATCCCCGGACTGGAGCGGCAACTGGCTGACGCCGATGGCGCGGCGGATGGCGTGATGGTCGAGGAAGCGGTGCGGCCCGAGCAGATTGCCGAGGTCGTGGAGCGCTGGACAGGCATCCCGACGTCGAAGATGCTGGAGGGCGAGCGCGAGAAACTCCTCAAGATGGAGGAAGAACTTGGCAAGCGCGTCATCGGTCAGCGTCAGGCGGTCGTCGCCATCTCGAACGCGGTGCGCCGTGCGCGGGCGGGTCTGAATGACGAGAACCGGCCTTTGGGCTCGTTCCTGTTCCTCGGGCCGACCGGCGTAGGCAAGACCGAACTGACAAAGGCGGTGGCGGAGTATCTGTTTGACGATGACAGCGCGATGGTGCGTATCGACATGTCGGAGTTCATGGAGAAACACTCGGTCGCCCGGCTGATCGGCGCGCCTCCGGGCTATGTCGGTTATGACGAGGGCGGTGTGCTGACCGAAGCCGTGCGGCGGCGGCCCTATCAGGTCGTGCTGTTCGACGAGGTCGAGAAGGCGCACCCGGATGTGTTCAACGTGCTGTTGCAGGTGCTCGACGATGGCGTGCTGACCGATGGTCAGGGCCGGACCGTGGACTTCAAGCAGACGCTGATCGTGCTGACCTCGAACCTCGGGTCGCAGGCGCTAAGCCAGTTGCCGGAAGGCAGCGACTCGTCGGCGGCGCGGCACGAGGTGATGGAGGCGGTGCGGGCGCACTTCCGGCCGGAGTTCCTGAACCGTCTGGACGAGACGATCATCTTCGACCGGCTGACGCGCGGCGACATGGACGGGATCGTGACGATCCAGCTCAAGCGGCTCGAGAAGCGGCTTGCGGCGCGGAAGATCACGCTCGATCTGGATCTGGGCGCGCGGAAGTGGCTGGCCGACGAGGGCTATGACCCGGTGTTCGGGGCGCGGCCGCTGAAGCGGGTGATCCAGCGCAGCCTGCAGGACCCGCTGGCCGAGATGTTGCTGTCGGGCGATGTGAAGGACGGCGAGACGGTGACCGTGTCGGCGGGGCCGGAAGGCTTGCTGGTCGG
>JBATMT010000595.1:0-4608 GCA_049289975.1 Paracoccaceae bacterium
GCTGCGGCAAGGTCAGGCGCTCCAATGGCGTGGCCGCCCGCAACAACGTCAGGTCAGCCGCCGCCCGGTCCGCCCGAACGATCGTGTCGCGCATGTCGGCCTGATGGGCATCTCGAAAGCTCGACCCCGCCAGATCAACCAACGCCGCCTCGCGCGTCAGCCCCGCTTTCTGGGCCGAAGCGTCGAAATCCGCGACCACCGCTTGCAAGGCATCCGCCTGCCCGGCCAGCCGCTGAAGATATTGCTGCGAAAACTCGGGAAACTGCGACAAAGCCCCCGCCCCGGCCAATCCTCCGATCAGGGCGAGAAGCCGTATCATCACCGGCCCTCGTAAATCTGTACGATCCGCTCGACCGCGGCTTCCGCCGACATCTCTTCACTCTCACCCGTCCGGCGCGAGGTCAGCTCGACCTTGCCATTGGCGAGCCCCCGAGGACCAACCGTGATCCGCCACGGCAAACCGATCAGATCCATCGTCGCGAACTTGGCTCCCGCCCGCTCGTCCCGATCATCGTACAGCGCCTCGTGCCCCTTGGCCTTCAGCGCCTTGTAGATACCCTCACACGCCGCATCCGTCGCGCTGTCGCCCTGCTTGAGGTTGACGATCCCCACCGGGAATGGCGTGACACCTTCGGGCCAGATGATGCCCTTGTCGTCATGGCTCGCCTCGATGATCGCGCCCAGAAGCCGGCTCACACCGATGCCGTGCGACCCCATCTCGACCGGCACGCGGCTGCCGTCGGCGGTCACGACGGTGGCACCCATTGCGTCGGAATATTTCGTGCCGAAGTAGAATATCTGCCCGACCTCGATCCCGCGCGCCACCTTGCGCCGCGCCTCCGGGATGGCGTTGAACAGCGCCTCGTCATGCGTCTCGTCGGTGCGGGCATAAAGCGTGGTGAATTCCTTGCACACCGCCGCCACTTCCTCGCGGTTGTCGTAGTCGACGTCGCGGTTGCCCAGCTTCAAATCGGTTACCGCGCTGTCGAAAAACACTTCGGATTCGCCAGTCGAGGCCAGCACGAGGAACTCGTGCGTGTCATCACCCCCGATCGGGCCACTGTCGGCACGCATCGGAATGGCCGTCAGGCCCATGCGCTCATATGTGCGCAGGTAGCTTACCATATGGCGGTTATAGGCATGCAGCGCAGCCTCGCGGTCCACGTCGAAGTTATAGCCATCTTTCATCAGGAACTCGCGCCCGCGCATCACGCCAAAACGGGGCCGCATCTCGTCGCGGAACTTCCACTGGATGTGATAAAGCGTCAGCGGCAGGTCCTTGTAGCTGTTCACATGAGCGCGGAAGATGTCGGTGATCATCTCCTCGTTGGTCGGCCCATAAAGCATCTCGCGGTCCTGCCGGTCCTTGATGCGCAGCATCTCCTGACCATAGTCGTCATAGCGCCCGCTCTCGCGCCACAGGTCGGCAGGCTGCAGTGTCGGCATCAGCAAGGGAATGTGCCCGGCGCGAATCTGCTCTTCGTGAACGATCTGCTCGATGCGCTTGAGCACCCGAAACCCGAGCGGCAGCCACGAATAGATCCCCGCCGCCTGCTGCTTGATCATGCCCGCGCGCAGCATGTAGCGATGCGAGACGATCTGGGCTTCGGCGGGATTTTCCTTGAGGACTGGAAGGAAGTAACGGGTAAGACGCATGTCTGTCGCTCTGCTGGTGCTGATACTATCGGCATCCGGCTTAAGCGAAAGGCCGACACGAGGCAAGGGAGCCACAACCCTGCCCCCTTCCATCTCCAGCCGGCAATTCTTCATTTTCCGACCCGAATACCCCCGACGGACGCAACCAGAGGCGCCGTTGGCGCCGACCCAATCGAAGTCTCGGCGGCAACGCCGCCTCCGCAAGATTGATTGGCGGACTTGTGCTTTGGGGGGGCGAACGCTTACATCGCCGTCAGACAACACGGGATGACCATGACCCTTTCGGTCCGGGAACAGGCGAAATACTGGGGACTAGCGGCAGCGGTCTTCTTCCTGCTGCTCTGGGGGCTGGGAACGGTCATGCTGCCGTTCCTTGTCGGCGGTGCCATTGCCTACTTTCTTGACCCCATCGCCGACCGGCTCGAGCGGATGGGCCTGTCGCGTACTGCGGCAACCGCGACCATCTCGATCATCGCCCTTCTCATCTTCGCACTTCTGGCGCTCTTGATCGTCCCGATGCTGGTGCGCCAGCTTGTGCAACTGGTCAATGCCGCCCCGACCATCGTCGGGCAGTTGCAGCAGGTCCTGACCGAGAGATTCCCGCAACTCATGGACAACGAAAGCGTTGTCCGCGACACGCTCGGCGCGATCGGCAAGACCATTCAATCGCGTGGCGGAGAACTCGCCAGCACACTCCTCTCCTCTGCCATGTCGGTGATCAACGCCGTCGTTTTCATCGTCGTTGTCCCGGTGGTGGCGTTCTACCTGCTCCTCGACTGGGATCCGATGATCGCCCGCATCGACCAGCTTCTGCCGCGTGACCATCAGCCCACGATCCGCGCCATAGGCCGTGACATAGACAAGGTCCTCGCAGGGTTCGTGCGTGGGCAAGTCTCGGTCTGCGTGATCCTTGGCACCTTCTATTCCGTTGCGTTGATGCTTGCCGGTTTGCAGTTCGGCCTTATCGTCGGCGCCATCGCCGGGTTGGTGACGTTCATCCCTTACGTCGGCGCCCTGATCGGCGGCGCGCTCGCCATCGGGCTTGCGCTTTTCCAGTTCTGGGGCGACTGGCTGCAAATCGGTATCATCGCCGGGGTCTTTGCCGTCGGCCAATTCCTCGAAGGCAACATCATCACCCCGCGCCTTGTCGGCAAATCGGTGGGCCTGCACCCGGTCTGGCTCCTCTTCGCCCTTTCAGCCTTCGGCACCGTCTTTGGCTTCGTCGGCATGCTCGTCGCCGTCCCGGTCGCTGCCGCGCTTGGTGTACTGGCCCGCTTTGCGACCAGCCAGTATCAGTCCAGCCGCCTTTACAAGGGCCAGACCGGACTGGACGAGGGCTGAGATGTCACGACAGCTGACCTTCGATCTGCCGGTGCGCACAGCACTGGGGCGTGACGATTTCTTCGTCTCGCCTGCCAACCAGCTTGCCGTTGCCCTGCTCGATGCAGCCAACTGGCCAGAAGGCAAGCTTCTGCTCGTCGGTCCGCCCGGCTCGGGCAAAAGCCACCTCGCTGCGGTCTGGGCCAACGGCTGCGGCGCCACCATCGTCGCGGCCAGCGATCTGCCTGATCCCGGCGGTGCGTCCGCCACCCTTTCCCTCAGCGCAGTCGTGATCGAGGATATCGACGCCATAGCCGGCGACTTGCCTCGCGAAACCGCGCTGTTTCATCACCACAACCTGATCCGCGCCCGCGGTGGCCGCCTTCTGATGACCTCAACCGCCACCGCCCGCGCGGCGGGATTTGCCCTGCCCGATCTGGCGAGCCGGGTCGAGGCCGCGCAGGTCGCAACGTTGAACCCGCCCGATGATGCGCTTCTGGCAGCCGTGCTGGTCAAGCAGTTTGCCGACCGCCAGATCGTACCCCCGCCCACGCTCATCGACTGGCTGCTGCCCCGCATCGACCGCTCCTTTGCAGCCGCACGGTCGATGGTTGCTGACCTTGACGCGCTGTCCCTTGCCCGCCAGCGTCCGGTCAGTCGCACACTGGCTTCCGAATTGCTGGACACGGACCCCTCCTCCGGCCCATGATCGCGTCATCTTTTCGTTACAGTTCACCGAGATAAGCGGTTCCATGACTCAAGCTGATTTTCTCAAAGCCCCGTTCCCGACAGCGGCCGCACTTCGCCCCGAAGACATCGCCGGGCCACGCCGCTTCTTCAACCGGGAGATGAGCTGGCTGGCCTTCAACTGGCGGGTGCTTGACGAAAGCCGCAACCCGCGCGTGCCGCTCCTTGAACGCGTGCGCTTCCTGTCGATCTCGGCCACCAACCTTGACGAATTTTATACGGTACGCGTCGCGGGTCTTCGCCAGCTTGCCCGCACCGGCAACGCGCAACCCTCCGACGATGGCCTCAGCGCCGCCGATCAATTGCGCCTGATCAACGAGGACGCACGCCGCCTGATGGCCGCCCAGCAGGCAATCTGGAACAAGCTCAAGCGCGACATGGAAACGGCTGGCATCACGCTCCTGACCCGAAGCAAGCTGACCCGCCGTGACGAGGCGTTCCTCGCCGACTACTTCGTCAATCAGGTCTTTCCGGTCCTATCGCCGCTTGCCATTGACCCGGCCCACCCGTTCCCGTTCATCCCTAACACCGGCTTCTGCCTCGCGATGGAGCTTGAACGCGCCACCGACGGTCGCCGGATGCAAGCACTTCTGCCCATCCCTCAACAGATCCGCCGCTTCGTCGCCCTGCCGGGACAGACCCGCTTCCTGCCGATGGAAGAACTTTTGCTCCTCCACCTTGGCTCGCTCTTTCCCGGCTATCGCGATACGGGCCATTGCACCTTCCGCGTGCTCCGCGACAGCGATCTCGAGGTCGAGGACGAGGCCGAAGATCTCGTGCGGGAATTCGAAACTGCGTTGAAACGCCGCCGACGTGGTCTGGTGATCCGCATGAAGATCACGGCAGGCGCACCCGAAGGTCTGCGCTCCCTGATCATGGATGAAC
>JBATMT010000596.1:0-3017 GCA_049289975.1 Paracoccaceae bacterium
ATCATGCGGTCGCCGACATGGCGCATCACGAGGTTGTTAGCAAAGCAGCGCTCGCGGCAGCGGAAGCCGACCGTACCTGCTTCGGTTGCGAACTTGGCCCGGGCTTCCTTGTTCGGCGTCAGTGCGAGTGAGCCCATCAATCCGACGAGTTTCGTTTCGCCAACCAGCGGGTGATCCTGAAGCGCGTGCCAGCGTTCGGCAAGGTAGGGGTGAGCCACGTTGCGAACGTGGTCGATGATGCCTTCTTCCTCGATGATCTCGAGGTTTTTCAGCGCCACAGCCGCGGCGACCGGGTGACCCGAGTAGGTGTAGCCGTGGTTGAAGTCGCCTGCGCCGCCGACAACGGTGGCGATCTCGTCACAGACGATCGAGCCGCCAATCGGCAGGTAGCCCGAGGACAGGCCTTTGGCGATGGTGATGATGTGCGGCTTGATGCCGAAGGTCTGCGAGCCGAACCAGTTGCCAGTGCGGCCAAAGCCGGTGATGACCTCGTCGGCGATCAGCAGCACGCCGTACTTGTCGCAGATGCGCTGGATTTCCGGCCAGTAGGTCGAAGGCGGAACGATCACGCCGCCAGCGCCCTGAACCGGCTCGCCGATGAAGGCGGCAACCTTGTCGGCGCCAAGCTCGAGGATCTTGTCCTCAAGCTCGCGGGCACGGACGAGCCCGAATTCCTCGGGCGTCATCGATCCGCCTTCGGACCACCAGTCGGGCTGGCCGATGTGGACAATGCCGGGGATCGGCAGACCGCCCTGAGCGTGGATCGCCGACATGCCGCCAAGCGAGCCGCCACCCATTGTCGAGCCGTGGTAGGCGTTCTTGCGGCTGATGATGGTCTTGCGTTCGGGCTGGCCCTTCACGTCCCAGTAGCGGCGGACGAGGCGGATGTTGGTGTCGTTGGCTTCCGAGCCGGAGCCTGCGTAGAAGATGTGGTTCAGATCGCCCGGTGCGAGTTCCGCGATCTTGGCCGCAAGCGCGATTGCCGGGACGTGGCTGGTCTGGAAGAAGGTGTTGTAATAGGTCAGTTCTTCGATCTGGTTCTTGGCGACCTGGGCGAGGTCCTTGCGGCCATAGCCGACGTTGACGCACCAGAGGCCGGCCATGCCATCAATGATCTTGTTGCCTTCGGAATCGTGCAGCCACACGCCCTCGGCGCGGGTCATGATCCGCGCGCCTTTCTTGGCCAGCGCACCATCGGCGGTGAAGGGGTGCATGTGGTGGGCTGCGTCGAGCTTTTGCAGCTCGGCCGTTGGCATGTGATTGGAAATCTTGGTCATCTTGCCCTCATCAAACGGGGGTGGTCGGCCCTTTTGCCCCGGACGACATGGCGAGCCACGCGCTGTCACAAGGTGCCGTTAGCGTCAGAATAGCTTGGCGGCTCAGGGTGGTCAATAGAATTTGATCAAATTTCGCCAGCTTGCAGTGCAAGGCGCACCTGGTCGATGCCTTGCTGGATGTCGCTCTGGATGATCTGGGCAAGCGCCGGGCCATTGCCGCCGCGCATGATTGCCAGCGCCTCAGAATGGCGGTCGGGCATACGGCCGGACTGATATCGGCCAACAACGACGCGCAGCGAAGGGCCGAAGCGAAGCCAGAGCGACTGGGCGATGTCGATCAAGACGGGGGCGTTCGAGGCCTCGTAGAGCGTGAAGTGGAAGCGGTGGTTGCCGGTGAGGTAGCCGGAGATGTCGTTCACGGCCATCGCGCGGTTGATCTCTTCGTCGATCTCCTCGAGCCGGGTGATCTGAAGGCCGGTCAGATGAGGGGCGGCGAGTTCGGCAAGCTTTGGCTCGATGGTGAGGCGGGCGAAGGCGATCTGGTCGAGAAGGGCCGGCGTGAGATTCGGGACGGATACGCGGCGGTTGCCGTGAAGTTGCAATGCACCCTCGGCGGTCAGACGGCGGATGGCTTCGCGCACCGGAGTCATGCCTGCGCCAAGATCGCGGATCAGGCCCTGTATCGTCACCGCCTGGCCCGGAGCGAGACCGCCGGTCAGCACCATGTCACGCAAATGGGTGTAGGTGACTTCGTGCGTGGGAACCTTGCGTTCCGACATATCCTGCATCCTGTAGACCTTCCGCCGCGCCTGAAACTTTTGCTCAAATTATCCGGCAATGGCAGCGCTCTGCAACCCTGTGTCTGGGGGAGGGGAAAGGGTGCCAGATTGATGACCTTACGTGTCTACTAAAGTTTTAGTTTGACAATGAATCGATTCCGGATACTCAATTTGCATAGCCAGCCGAAGACTGGCTCATCAAACTCTGGGAGGAGACAGGATGCGGAAGTATCTGCTCTCCGCAGTGGCAGTCAGCGCTGTCATTGCGGGGTCGTGGCCGGCTTTTGCCGACGAGGCCGCGGCCAAGAAATGGATCGACGAGGAATTCCAGCCGTCGTCGCTGTCCAAGGACGAACAGCTTGCCGAGATGGACTGGTTCATCAGTCCGATAAGCGGAAAGGGCGTGGAACTGAAAGGCACGGTCCTTGTGACGGAACTGTCAGGCTCTGACAGCAGCGCGCATTTCAAGATGGGTGAGGATGCCTGGGTGTCGCTGGCGCCGGGGGTCCATGCCTATCGTGTCGGTGAGACGCGTGCGTTCTATATGGACGCGTCGCATTGCTATTATTTCGCGCCCGACGGCGCGCGCGTGGCCTGAGGAAGAACCAGATGGCAAAGATCACCCTCGACAAGCTGCGGCATAGCTACATGGCGGACCCGAAGGGGCCGGATGACTATGCGCTGAAGGAAATCAACCTCGATTGGCAGAACGGCGGGGCCTATGCGCTGCTGGGGCCGTCTGGTTGCGGAAAATCCACGCTTCTCAACATCATTTCGGGCCTGCTGATCCCGTCGGGCGGACGCATCCTGTTTGACGGGCGCGACGTGACGGCGCTGCCACCCGATCAGCGCAACATTGCGCAGGTTTTCCAGTTTCCGGTCATCTACGACACGATGACAGTCTACGATAATCTTGCCTTCCCGTTGCGCAACCGGGGCGTGGACGAGGCCAAGGTCAGGG
>JBATMT010000597.1:0-11108 GCA_049289975.1 Paracoccaceae bacterium
GGCGGGAACAGACCAATTGGGACGTGACACACTTTCGAGGCTCATTTGGGGTACGCGTACAGCCTTTGGAATCTCGATGACATCTGTGGGACTGGCTGGGGCTGCTGGACTATTGCTTGGTCTCATTGCAGGTTATGGACCGCGCTGGCTTGATGGGCTCCTCGTGTTACTTTTTGATGCGTTATCGACCCTTCCGATGGTGATGTTTGCGTTGGCGGTCATAACCATACTCGGGCCGGGGACAACCACGCTGATCATTGTGATCGTCTTGGTCTCAGTTCCCGGATACGCAAGGCTGATACGGGCGCAAACGCTGACTTTAAGGGCCGCTGACTTCGTTCAGGCAGAACGTACGATGGGAGCCTCATCCGCCCGGATTATACTTAGGCATCTGCTTCCGAATGTTGTCGGACCGTTGGTCATCGTTTTGTCCATGGATGTGCCAGTCATTATCATGCTCGAGGCCGGGCTAAGCTACCTTAACCTCGGCGTCAAACCTCCTACTCCCAGTTGGGGGAACATGCTCTATGATGGCTATACCGCCATTCGCCAAACACCGGTCCTGGTGACTGCAGCGGGTATACCGCTGATCCTCGCCACACTTGGCTTTACGTTCCTTGGTGAGGGCCTTCGGGACGCATTGGATCCACGCCTGCGCAACAGGATACCCCGATGATAGTGCCGCTGCTGGAAGTTCGCGATTTGCGTCTAAGCTATGCCACTGACCGCGGCGAGATGCAGGCAATCAGAGGGCTAAATCTGCAAGCAATGCCCGGCGAGGTCATTGGGATAGTAGGAGAATCTGGTTGCGGAAAATCTAGCTTGGCACTGGCGATGATTGCCCTGCTTTCTGCAAATGCACGGGTCACGTCTGGCGAGATACGAATCAAGGGCCGCAATATACTTGGACTAAGTGATGCTGGAAGACGCGCAATTCGCGGTCGTGATATAGGAATGATCTTTCAAGACCCGATGACAGCGTTCAATCCTGTTTTGACGATCGGTCGGCAACTTATCGATTTCCAGCACAGTTTGAAGATTTCGGTGTCGGAGTGCCGCGCTCGTGCCGCAGCGATGCTTATCCGCGTGGGGCTGCCGAATCCCGAAGGCATAATGTCACGTTTTGTACACGAGTTGTCAGGCGGAATGCGACAACGCGTCGGCATAGCCGCCGCACTACTGATGAGACCGGAAGTGTTGGTCGCCGACGAGCCGACGACAGCTTTGGATGTCACCATGGAAGCTCAGATCATCCATTTATTGCGTGAACTCCGCCACGACCACAACGGAACGATCATTGTCGTAACGCACCATCTTGGCGTCATTGGTGAGCTTTGTGATCGTGTTTATGTCATGTACGCTGGCGAAGTAGTGGAAGAGGCCACTGTTGACGACATCTACCATTCTCCCCGACATCCCTACACCAAAGCATTGATCAATTGCGACCCGGCACATCTCGACGAGCCGGTTCGTTCGCTACCAACAATCCCCGGCCGCCTACCTGACTTGGTATCTCCACCCAAGGGCTGTTCGTTTGCCGCAAGATGTCCGATTGCTACGTCAAAATGTGTAGAGATTGATCCGCCACGGGTGGCTTTGTGCGGCAACCATGCTGTGCTTTGTCACGAGGTGATGAATTGAGCAATCTGGTTGAGATTCGCCGCTTAGAGGTCGATCTTCTGCAGCATGACTTTTTTGCGGGGATATTGACCCCTCGCCCGCGCCTTAACCTTTTGTCGGACATAAACCTGACTCTCGCATCGGGCCAAACGCTCGGCATCGCCGGTGAAAGCGGCTCAGGAAAGACAACACTCGCTCGCGCCTTAATGGGACTGCAGGCAATCACTGGCGGCGAGATTTCATTCGATGGGGAACCGCTAAGTAAGACTCGTCTCGGCAAACTGCGAAAGAATGCCGCAATGATGTTTCAAGATGCCACCGCTTCCCTTTCCCCTCGGATGACCGTGGGAAACGCAGTGGTTGAGCCTTTGATCATTGGCGGCTCGCGCCCAAGCAATTCGAGTGATGCAGCACGCAAATTGCTCGAGCGTGTTGGACTTCCCGCGACTCTCATCAATCGCTATCCACATGAGCTTTCGGGCGGACAAGCGCGGCGCGTCTGTCTTGCCCGTGCCCTCTCACTTACGCCAAAATTTCTGGTTGCCGATGAGCCTACGGCGGGGCTTGACGTTTCTGTTCAAGGCGAAGTCCTGAACCTCATGTCCGATCTTCAAAAGAGTTTGGGGTTGTCGGTCATGATCATTTCGCACAATCTGGCGATGCTTCGCCATGTAAGTGATCGCATCGCGATCCTTTATCTCGGTCGCCTCGTCGAGACAGGCAATACGCGCCAAGTCCTGAAAAGCCCGCTCCACCCTTACACCAAGGGTCTCATTGCATCAGAGCCACAACCTGACCCGAGAAAGCGCCGCGCAGATCTGGCGATCAAGGGTGAAATTCCGTCGATTATCAAACGTCCGGCAGGGTGTGTCTTCCACACGCGCTGCACTTTTACGCAAGAGCGGTGCAGGCGGGAAGTGCCAGAGTTGCGTACCATTTCCGACGACCGGCAGGTTCGCTGCCATTTTGCAGAAGACTTCAACAAAAAACAGGGAGACGAAAATGCAATGGTCCACTGACAGACGCGGTTTCCTTAAGGTAGCCGGTACCGGATTAGCATTTGCAGCGACTGCACCGCGCTTCGCATGGGCCGCTGAAGGTGACACACTAAGACTTCGCGTGCAGGCCGATTTTCAGATTCTAGACCCCAAGGGCATCATTGGCGAGCTGGATGACATCATCCCGCGCTGCACTCAGGTCACACTCATTCACTTGTCGGATATGCGAGACGGGAATACCTGGTCACCGTATGCTGCGGAAAAGGTCGAATGGCTGGATGCAACTCGCATGGCCTTCACTTTGCGCGAAGGCCTACGTTGGACCGGAGACTACGGCCCGGTCACGACTTCTGACGTTAAATTCTCGTTCGAAAGGATCGCTTCCTCTGACAGCGCCTGGGCCTATCAGTTCGAGAAACTGAAGGAGGTTGAAGTCATTGATGATCGAAACGGTGTCATTCACCTGAAGGAGCCGTTTGCACCTTTTCCGGTCATCGCTTTACCGTATTACGGTGGTCATATCGTGTGCAAGGCTGCCGTCGAAGCCGTTGGCGGAAGCTATACAACAGAAATTCCGGCACAGTGCGGTCCTTTCCTTTTCGATAGCTGGGAACAAGGCCAGAAGGTTACGCTCAAGGCCAATCCCGACTGGAAGGGCGAAAAGCAGAACTTTCAGGT
Organism: Paracoccaceae bacterium; assembly: GCA_049289975.1. GTDB lineage: Bacteria > Pseudomonadota > Alphaproteobacteria > Rhodobacterales > Rhodobacteraceae > TMP-24. Next base: position 3,297 of record JBATMT010000597.1, read on the forward strand.
TATAGAAATCTATATCGTAACGGACGATCAAGCAGCACAGCTCGCTTATGAGGCAGATGCATTTGACTTCACCCGTGTCGCGATCTCGTCCGCCAAACAACTTAAGTCAGCTTTGCCAGAGGGGGCGAGCCTGATTGAAGCGCCTTCGACGCGCTACACGTGGTTGACAATCAACATGAATGCCGAGCCACTCAAGGACCTAAGAGTTCGCCAAGCAATACAGTATGCCTATGACGGCGACGCCGTGCTTGCCGGTGCATATGATGGTCTTGTTCAACGCTCTGCTGGCGTCGTGCAACCCGGCACTCCATTTGCGCGTGAAAAAAACATCATCAATAACCGAGATGTTGAGAAGGCGAAAAGTCTATTGGCCGAAGCTGGCGCAGAGGGTTTGACCCTCCAACTGATCGCCCTGACTGATAGCACTTCGCAGGCCGTTGCGCAGATCATTCAAGCCAGCCTTGCTGAGGCAGGAATTACAATAGAGATCCAGCCAACAGAGGATGCGGCGTACTGGGCGGCCGGTGACAAGACATCCGGCGATGCATATCTCAGCTTGGAACTCGCACTTATGAACTTTGCAGGCGGAATCGATCCTACCGAGAACCTCGTCTGGTTTCGACCTGATCAAATTGGCGTTTACAATTGGTCGTTCTTTGATAGCCCTGAGTATGAAGAGCTCTATCAAAAATCTCTGAGTGAGACTGACGAAAGCAAACGGAAGGCGATGTTCAACCGAATGGAATATCTGATGGAGGAATCTGGCGGGTTTGTGTTTATCTGTTTCGAGCCTTATGTCGCCATATACGATTCAAACCTGAAGCCGCTGATTTTGGCCGATGGCCACCCCGATCCGACGCGTTTCACACGCTCTTAGACACAAAAATCGCGAGCGGCATTGCGCCGCTCGCCTTGAACAACACAGAATGACAAGCACCAGCCCGCCACGATTTCGTCGTTATACCCCTGATGTTCGAGCCGCAATGCTGATCGAAGCAGGGCTGGCATGCCTTGCTCGCGGAGGCATCCAGGCATTCACAGTCGATAACATCTGCCGTGAGGCGGACGCATCGCGAGGCCTCATCACGCACCATTTCGGATCGAAGGATGGTCTGCTGGCGGCGGTCTATGCGGCGGCTTACCGTCCATTTCTTTCTGAAGTCGCACCGGACGATGGGTCGGGACCCGACCTGTCACATCTGATCAACGTTGCATTTTCGGATGCTCTTTTCAGCCGGGAGAACCTCAATATCTGGCTGGCCCTTTGGAGCGAAATTGCAGTCAACGACGCTCTGCGGGCTGAGCACAGGAAACTCTACGCTCTCTATAAATCCAGCGTCATGACGGCCATCGAACGACAGGCAAAAAGCCAAAAAAAGTCGGTCGATACCGAAAGCCTAGCCATCTCATTCATAGCACTTATTGATGGCTATTGGCTGGAGCAGCATATCGATCCAGTGGGACTTTCACCCGAACGCGCAAAAGCGGCATGCAGAACGATGTTCGAGCCAATTCTGGGATCACTATCGTGTGCATGATCCGCTCGTCACTCACCTTCTGCACAAAATCTGACCTAAGACCAATTGCGTAATACCGTTTCACCGGAGCTTTCCGTACACTCTTGCACAATCCACTTCGCAACCCGCTCGGATTGTGAGCGCTTGCTTTGGCTCCGGCCTCTTCATAGACAGCAATTTCCTTAGGTTAAGACTTTGCAGTCATCAGAAACATTGTTGCTGAAGCATATGCCGGGTCGGCGAGCAACTAGGTGTTTGGTCCGACGGTTTAATTGAGCGACCCCCCGAAAATCGGACAGTGACAGAAGCTACGATCTGAGGTCTGCTGATCCCCAAGACGAGGAGATCAGAACATGTCGAAACGCAGGAACCATGACGCGGCGTTCAAGGCGCGTGTTGCGTTGGAGGCACTGAAGGGCGAGCGCACGGTGTCGGAATTGGCGGCTGCTTATGAGGTTGATCCGACGATGATCCATCAGTGGCCTGCGCAATAGTCTTTTAGAACTGACTCTGAAATGGCCTGGCGTGGAGCTTACCACCCCTTTTCTGACGCAGTTTCAGAGGGTGGGCGATCTATTAAGTAGGCTCACATTAGGTCACTAGACCACCCTGAGCGAATCGCACTCTGACGTCATCCTAGGCAAAAATTTCCTATAGCGCCGATCGAGCCAGTCGTAATCCTGAAACTTGAATTTCGCCTCAAGCTATTGTTTATACTTATATTCTGTGAATTTCAGATTCTCTTTAACAGGTTGCATCGCAGAATATTCTTCTAAAAACACGATGGATTATGACGAGATTTTTTCATTGCAATACACGATAATGTTTGTCTTGATTAGCGTGTAGGGGCGCGCTGCCCGAACCTTTGGAGGCAAGAGATGCTGAGAACGATATTTGTAGCAGGTCAGATCACTGCTCAGGGACATGAGGTACACAGTCATCCCGATGGCATGGTCACCATCTCAACAGGAAAGCACTACTTTACTGGCCGGCCGGTAGCTCAGATCCTGAAGGGTGCAATTTCCGCTCTTGCCTTTGCCGCGTTCACATTTGGCACGCCGATGGGCGTCAAAGCGGAAAGCCTTCTCAATGTCAGCTATGATCCGACTCGCGAACTCTATCGGGCGATCAACGAAGCCTTCAGCAAGAAGTGGGTGGCAGAAGGCAACGCCGAGGCACAGATCGAATCCTCTCACGGTGGTTCCGGCTCGCAGGCGCGCGCTGTAATAGACGGGCTTGATGCGCAGGTTGTCACACTGGCGCTTGCCGCCGATATTGACAAGATCGCCAAGGCTGGAAAGCTGCCCACAGACTGGCAATCAAAACTTCCGCGCAACTCTTCACCTTACACCTCCACCATCGTGTTCCTTGTCCGTGAGGGTAACCCTAAAGGTATCAAAGACTGGGCCGACCTTGTCGCAGACGGAGTCGAAGTTATCACTCCAAACCCGAAAACTTCGGGCGGTGCGCGGTGGAACTATCTTGCAGCGTGGGCTTGGGCTGAAAAAAATGGCAAAGACCCTAAAGAGTTCGTTAAGTCACTCTTTGCCCACGTACCAGTTCTGGACAACGGTGCCCGCGCAGCTACGACAACGTTCACTCAACGCGAAATTGGTGATGTGCTCCTAGCTTGGGAAAACGAGGCGTATCTGGCTCAACAGGAACTCGGCGACGACAAGTTCGACATAGTAGTTCCTTCTGTATCTGTCCTTGCAGAGCCGCCGGTAGCTGTCGTTGAAGGCAACATCAAGAACGACGAGCAGCGCAAACTGGCAGAGGCCTATTTGAACTATCTCTACACACCGGAGGCCCAGGCGATCATTTTCAAGAACTTCTATCGCGGCTGGGATGCCTCGGCGGCAAATCCGGAAGATGTGGCCCGTTTCCCCAAGCTTGATCTCGTATCGATCGACGCCTTTGGTGGTTGGAGCAAGGCTCAAGCCGAACACTTTGCCGACGGCGGCATCTTTGACCAAATCTATACCGCAAAGTGATCGCCAGGATGACACGGTTTCAAGCTCGCCCGATCGTTTATCGCTCGCCTATCCCAGGATTTGGTCTGAGTGCCAGCATAACGATTACGATGCTGTCTTTGGTTGTGCTCTTGCCGATTGGCGCCCTTCTGTGGAAGGGCGTCAATGCCGGTTTCCCGACCATGTGGCAAACGATAAACACCGAGAGAACCTGGCAGGCGCTCTTCTTATCTTTTCGTCTTTCACTTGTCGCAGCACTCTTCAATCTGGTGTTTGGCGTCGTTCTCGCTTGGGTTCTGGTGCGTTACAAGTTCCCCGGCAAGAGTCTGCTCGATGCATCCGTTGATTTGCCATTTGCATTGCCTACGGCCGTTGCCGGAATCGCCCTTACCACGCTCTATGCGCCTAACGGCGCATTCGGCCAAATTGCGAAAGAGTTCGACTCCAAGATCGCTTATACCCAATGGGGGATCTTGATAGCACTGATCTTTGTAGGCTTGCCATTTGTCACTCGAACCATTCAGCCCGTCGTCGAGGAAATCGACCGCGAGGTAGAAGAGGCTTCCGCAACGCTAGGCGCAAACCGGGCGTACACGATTCGCCGGGTCATCCTGCCAATACTGGCACCCGCAGCGCTCACCGGATTTGCTTTGGCGCTAGCAAGATCGGTTGGCGAATATGGCTCTGTAATCTTCATCGCGGGCAATATCCCTCTAAAGACCGAAATTGCACCCCTTCTGATCGTGATCCGGCTGGAAGAGTTTGACTACAACGGCGCTGCCGCGATTGGCATTGCCATGCTGTGCATTTCTTTCTTCATGCTTCTGACCATCAATCTGGTCCAGATCTGGAGCCGCCGAAGGATTGGCCATGTCTGATACACCTATTAGCTTCCAACCCGTCGCAACCGAAAGTCCGCGGGTACGATACCTCCTGATCAGCGGCGTTGTGTTTGTTCTCACGGTGCTGCTGTTTGCCCCGCTAATTGTCGTATTCGTTGAGGCTTTGCGAGATGGCGTCATTGGGTCGGTGACGTCGCTTTCGAACCCAGACGCCCGTTCTGCAATCCAACTTACCCTCACAATTGCGGCAATCGCAATTCCCCTGAACGCCGCTTTTGGAATTGCAGCAGCGTGGTTCATAACCAAGTTCGATTTTCGCGGCAAAGCGTTCCTGATCACCCTCATTGATCTACCTTTCTCGGTTTCACCCGTAGTCGCAGGCCTTTGCATCGTTCTGACATTTGGTGCGAACTCGGCTTTGGGCGGGTGGTTGGTACACAACGGACATCCAATTGTCTTTGCCCTGCCGGGGATTGTTTTGGCAACGATGTTCGTTACCTTTCCGTTCGTCGCACGCGAACTCATACCGGTTATGATCGAACAAGGTCGTGCCGAAGAGGAGGCTGCACTTACGCTTGGTGCATCAGGCCGGCGGGTATTTTTGACCGTGACCCTACCCAACATTCGCTGGGCATTGCTATACGGCGTGCTTTTATCAAACGCCCGCGCGATGGGCGAGTTTGGTGCAGTTGCTGTGGTTTCGGGGAAAATCCGGGGCCAAACTGCTACCATGCCCATCACAATCGAGATGCTCTACAACGAGTATCTTTCTGTGGCTGCATTTTCACTTGCAGCGGTCCTAACGCTTTTGGCGCTTGTAACTCTCCTACTGAAGTCGCTGCTCGAATGGCACTATGCCGATCAACTGGCCGCCAATCACCGACATTGAAAGGTCAAGAAAATGCAAATTGAAGTAGAAGAAATATCCAAGGAATTTGGCGCAACTGCTGCACTTCATCCGGTCTCAGTTTCCATTCCATCGGGAGCGCTGGTTGCACTTCTTGGACCATCCGGCTCCGGGAAGACGACGCTGTTAAGGATTCTTGGGGGCTTGGAGTTTCCAAATGCTGGCCGCGTGCGTTTCGATGGTCAAGACGCAACTGGCTTGTCCGTCCAAGAGCGCCGTGCTGGCTTTGTATTTCAGTCTTACGCGCTTTTCAGGCATATGACCGTTTTCGAGAATATCGCCTATGGACTCAACGCTCGACCAAAAGCATCGCGCCCCTCAAAGCCGGAAATCGCTCGCCGGGTCACTAAACTCCTAGAGCTTATTCAACTTCCCGACATCGGCGCGCGTTACCCGTCACAACTTTCCGGCGGGCAGCGCCAGCGAGTTGCGTTGGCGCGCGCTTTGGCGATCGAGCCCAGGATGTTGCTCCTCGACGAGCCGTTTGGCGCACTGGACGCTCGCGTGAGAAAAGAGCTTCGTCAGGGATTGCGCGAGATCCATGATGAGACAGGCTTGACTACGATCTTTGTCACACACGACCAGGATGAAGCAATGGAAGTCGCGGATCTGGTCGTTGTCATGTCGATGGGAAGAATCGAGCAAATCGGGCGCCCTCAAGACATTCGAACCAAGCCTGCCACAGCTTTTGTTCGCGAGTTCATCACATCATGATCATGGACCGCATTGACCGAAACATCCTCGCCGAACTTCAGCGCGATTGTGCAATCTCTATCGCACAACTTGCTGACAGAGTTGGGCTTTCACAGTCGCCGTGTTGGAAGCGCGTCCAGAAGCTGGAAGATGCCCGGATCATAGTTGGACGCGTGGCTGTTGTTGATCCCTTGAAGGTTGGATTGGGCCTGACAGTGCTGGCGGAGCTTGAGGCACTTGATCATACGACGGCATGGCGAAGCAGGTTTCTTGCCGCAGTTCAATCAATTCCAGAAATCATGGAGGTGTTCCGGCTCGGCGGAGCATCAGACTACCTGCTGCGCATCGTTGTACCAGACATGGTGCGATATGATGCAATCTATCGCAATTTGACGGATCAGATTGAACTCAAGTCAGTCACGTCAAAATTCGTTATGGAGCGAGTACACGTAAAAGCCACCCTTCCCATAGACAATGGCTTGTGAAGTTCTTCAATCTCACAAACTGCCAACTCGGTACTCAGTCACATGGAAATATCGCATCCCAGGTCTGAGAACGGCCGACGGGAAGTTCGAATGGTGAATTGAGTCTGGCCAGCCTTGAGGTTCCAGCGCTACGCCGCAATGTGCATGAAGAAATTTGCCATAAAGCGATCTACCATCATACACCTGAAGTCCGGGTTGATTGCTTGCAATCTCAAGTACGATACCGCTCCGCGAAGAGGATAGCCGCGCTACCTTCTTTGTCGGTAGAACACCATTGAGATCGCCTGAGATACAAAAGTTGTGATCTAGCCCCCCTTCTGAAAGGATTCTGCTCACAAGCACCGGCAATTGCAGGTCAAAGCGAGTTCCGCCGACATTGAATATCTCGCCCGATGGAATGCATTCTGAATCAACGGGGAGGTAGCGTGTTGCGTCAATCTGGAGGCGATGTTCGTCAGTCGTCACCCCGCCGTCGAGATTGAAGTAGCTATGTGGCGCGAAGCTGCAAAGTGTTTCCTGGTCTGTTGTGGCCTGCATTTCAATGCGCAATGTTGGCCCAGATTCAATCGAATACCGAACAGAGATGTCGAGGTTCCCTGGAAACCCCATATGTCCGTCTGGCAATGAATCGTCGAACTGAACCCAGTTTTCACCTTGGTTAGCCACGCGCCAGTTCCGAACTCCAGTGCCGTTGCTACCACCATGCAAGAGGTGCCGATTGCCCTCATTTCGGTCCAAATCGAAATCCCTTCCCGACAGCGAAATATGCCCGTTCTTAATGCGATTGGCGAAACGACCCACGATCGCACCAACATAAAGTCCTTCACGTCGGTAATCCTCAAAGGTGGGGAGTTCGACGACAAGGCTGTTTTTTGTTCCGTCTACGTGCAGCGATTTCAGACTCGCACCCCAACTGATCAACTCAGCACGCATTCCGTATGCGCCAATACCGATACAAGGCACGCAACTGCCATCTGGCGCTCTGCCAAACTCAACTGTTCCAGTTGTTGTTGCACTCATCTGCGACTCCTCACTTCAAGAACCATTCCGCTGAATGCTGCTCTGCCGCTCAGGAAAACGCCAGCATACTGCATCCTGTGCAATTTACGTGGCCACCTCGGTCAGTCGAAGGGTGGTATCACTCAAGGTATCAATCTTTGCCCTTATCTTTGCCGTGGCAATCGATAAGCCACCAAGTACCGGACCGGTAACTGTGAGATAGGTGACCGCCACGCAAATTAGTCCCGGCTCATGTACTTAATAGTCGAAAGCAAAGTCCCATGCGCGACCGGCAGAAAACTAGTCTCAAAGTGTCTCTTTTGGACGAATCTAGGGAAAGATTAATCTGGCAAATCCGCTGTGATGTCCGGGGCTATTGAGCAGACCGAACACACC
>JBATMT010000598.1:0-3376 GCA_049289975.1 Paracoccaceae bacterium
CAGCCCCTTTTGCCAGCGCAATTCATGGCTGCCGAGCATGTTGAGCGCCAGTTCCAACCGCCGCGAAAAAACCGCCTGAACACGATCCCTGATCCGCGCCGCCTCGCCAGAACGGAAAAGCGTCAGAACAATATCCGACACCGGTCGCGGCAGACCGAAATAGCTGTGCTGCGTGGCCAGACGAGCAGCCTCACCCAATCCGGCAGGGCAAACGATGGCACCGAACCGCAACCCCGCCGAGATCGACTTCGACAAGCTGGTCACATACCACGTCCGCTCCGGCGCAAGGGCGCGCAAGGAGGGCTCCGAACAATAGGGTACATTGTAACAATTGTCTTCGATGATCTGCAGATCATGTGTGCGTGCCACCGCTACAATGGCCTGACGACGTTTCAGCGACATATGCGCCGCCGTCGGGTTTTGTGCATCGGGGGTGATACATACAATCCGTCCACCTGACCGGCGGCAGGCCGCATCCATTGCCTCGGGCACCATACCCTCTTCATCAAGTGCAATCGCAACCACGTCCGCCCGGTTCAGTCGCGCCGCGCGCCGAAAACCGGGATAGGCCAGTTCCTCGCAGAACACCACCGGACGGTCGCCCCGCAGGCAGCACTGGAAAGCGATGTTCACCGCATTCTGACCGCCCATCGTCAGCGCAATATCTTCTGGCCCGAAAATGCCAATAGCCTGATCCCCGATCCAGCGCGCATATTCCTGCCTCAGCGGCAAGTCCCTGCGAAGGCTTGGATATTCCAACAGGTCCTCGCCAACCCGGCCGGCAATCTGCGTGAGGATCGAGGCAAAAACCTCGCCCTGTCCGACATGCGGCAACTGCGGCGAACGCAAATCGACGACGCGCGGCGAAAGTTCAGACCCGGAGTCTGCCTCCAGTTCCTGCAACAGCGGCTGGCTCGGCCCAAGCCTCGGCGCACGCGCCGCCACAAAGGTGCCGCGCCCGACAGTCGCCTCCAGAAGCCCTTCCTGCGTCACGATCTGATAGGCTCGTGCTACCGTCCCCGGAGTAATCGCCAGTTGCCAGGCCAGCTCCCGCACCGGCGGCAGCCGCGTGCCTTCCGGCAAATCCCCCTTTCGCACCGCGTCGCGCAAGGCGTGGGAAAGAGCCAAGTATTTTGGCCCCTCGAATTGTGTCAGATTTGGCTGCCAGATTGTTGTCATCAATTTCTGTGATTGTGCTCATTACAATGTTTCACTGGAAGTCTCTCACACTTCATTGTATCAAGTCAATACAGATGATACGATATTGTATCAATACAAAGCGAGGTGATGAAAATGATGACGCAAAGCAAAACCAATTCCGCTCGGGCCTACACCCAGCAGTCGGCTCTGGTAACTCGCTTCGTGCGCGTTTTCGCCGCCTGGTCCGAGCGCTATCGCGCCCGCCGCGCCCTTTCCCGCCTGGACGAGCATATGCTCCGCGACATCGGCCTTTCGCAAAACGAAGCCCGCCGCGAGATTGCCCGTCGTTTCTGGCAAGACTGAGAAAGGGTTAGCTTCCCCAGAGCATGACCCTCTTCCTGGGCCGGGCTATGCCCGGCCTTTTTTATACCCGGCCATTGTCATCAGGAGTCCCCATGCGCGCCTTCACGATGTTTCAGGCAGACGCCTTCACCAGCGAAATTTTCAAGGGCAACCCCGCCGCCGTCCTCGTCCTGGACCACTCGCTCGGCGACGACGACATGCAATCCATCGCCGCCGAAAACAACCTCGCCGAAACCGCTTTTGTCGAGCGGCAAGGCTCTGGCTGGTCAATCCGCTGGTTCACGCCCGCTCACGAAGCGGCGTTCTGCGGCCATGCCACCCTTGCCGCCGCGCACATTCTACACACCGCTTACGGTGTCGCCGGACCTATCAACTTTACGACACGCTCGGTCGGCCGGCTCAGTGTCAGTCAATCCAGCGAGGATGAATACGATCTCGACCTGCCCGTCATCGCCGCTCTCGACGCGACCCCAGCGCCAGTTCTGCATGACCTGTTTCCTTACGGCTGGTCTGACAGTTTCCGTTCGTTCGAGAACATCTTTATCGTCCTGCCTTCCGCCGCCGATGTCTTGTCCTTCCAGCCCGACATGGCGCGAATCGCTACGCTGGCGCCAATGGGGCTGGGCATCACCGCTGCAGGCGGCCAAACCCATGACGGCACGCCCGTCGACTTCGTGTCGCGCTACTTCGCACCCTCGGCAGGCATCCCCGAAGATCCGGTCACCGGCTCGGCCCATGCCTCTCTGGTCCCTTACTGGGCAATCAAGCTCGGCCGCACCGACATGACCGCTTTCCAGGCTTCGTTCCGCGGCGGCTTTGTCAAATGCCGTCTCGCAGGCGACCGCGTAGTCCTCTCTGGCCATGCCGTCACCTATCTGCGCGGCACCATTTACCTGCCAGAGGCAAAAGCCGAACAGGTCAGCAAACGCGCCTGACCGGACACAGCACCCACACAAACGAAAAGGCCGCCCACCCGGGCGGCCTTTTGCAATCGTATCGTAGGATCAGCGCTTCGAGAACTGGAAGCTGCGGCGGGCTTTGGCCTTGCCGTACTTTTTCCGTTCGACCACGCGGCTGTCGCGGGTCAGGAAGCCAGCGGCCTTGAGCGCACCGCGCAGAGCCGGTTCGTAAAGTTGCAGCGCTTTCGAGATGCCGTGCTTGACCGCACCGGCCTGACCCGAAAGACCACCACCAGCCACAGTCGCGAACACGTCGAACTGTCCTTCGACATTGGCGACGGTGAACGGCTGACGCAGGATCATCTGCAGAACCGGGCGTGCGAAGTAGACGGCCATTTCCTTGCCGTTCACCACAACCTTGCCGGAACCCGGCTTGATCCAGACGCGGGCGACCGCATCCTTACGCTTGCCGGTTGCATAGGAACGACCAAGCTTGTCACGCTGCGGAGCACGGGGTGCAACAACAGCAGCGGCAGCCGGGGCGGCCGAAGCAACCACAGCCTTCAGATCGTCGAGAGATTTGATTTCGTCGGCCATCTTATGCGCTCCGCGTGTTCTTCGGGTTCATCGACTTGACGTCGAGCACTTCGGGCTGTTGAGCCTCATGCGGATGGGCGGCGCCAGCGTAAACACGCAGGTTGCTCATCTGCACGCGTCCCAGACGGTTCCGGGTGATCATGCGCTCAACGGCCTTTTCGACCACGCGCTCGGGATGGTTGCCATCCAGAACCTGCGCGGCGGTGCGGAACTTGATCCCGCCCGGATAGCCGGTGTGCCAGTAGTAGCGCTTGTCTTCACGCTTGCTGCCAGTCATCTGCACCTTGTCGGCGTTGATGACGATGACATTGTCACCCATGTCCATGTGGGGGGTGAATGTTGCCTTGTGCTTGCCGCGCAGGCGGTTGGCGACGATC
>JBATMT010000599.1:0-4035 GCA_049289975.1 Paracoccaceae bacterium
GGCGAGGATCGCGCCAAACTCGCCGATCTTCATGCCGAAGCCGCGCGTCTGGTAGCGCTTCTCTGACGCAGCCGAACCCGGTCTGCGGCACATTCCTTGCTAAAGACCGGGGCAATCCTACCACATACGGTGTCCGTTCCCGCATCCGCGCTTTACCCCAGCCCCGCTTGGCCTTAAACCTTCACCAAACCATCCGGGGCCTTCATGCGCATTCTCATCACCAACGACGACGGCATCAACGCGCCAGGGCTCGAAGTCCTGACCGAGATCGCCCATGATATCGCCGGACCCGATGGCGAAGTCTGGACTGTCGCGCCCGCGTTCGAGCAATCCGGTGTCGGCCATTGCATCAGCTACACCCACCCGATGATGATCGCCAAACTCGCCACCCGTCGCTATGCCGCGGAAGGCAGCCCGGCCGATTGCGTGCTTGCGGGCCTCTATGACGTGCTGCAAGGCGCACGTCCCGACCTGATCCTGTCCGGTGTCAACCGCGGCAACAACGCTGGCGAAAACGTGCTTTACTCCGGCACCATCGGTGGTGCGATGGAAGCCGCGCTTCAGGGCCTCCCCGCCATCGCACTCTCGCAATTCATGGGCCCAAAGACCGACGACCTTGACGATCCGTTCGACTGTGCCCGGGTCCACGGCACCCGGGTCGTGCGCGCCCTTCTTGACAAGGGCCTCTGGGATCAGGGCGACTACCGCCTGTTCTACAACGTCAATTTCCCTCCCGTCTCCGGCAACGCGGTCAAGGGGACCAAGGTCGCCGCCCAAGGCTACCGCACCGACACCTTCTTCGGGGTCGAGCCGCATATCTCGCCGTCTGGCCGCAAGTTCCTCTGGATCACCGGCGGCCCGCAACACAAACCGACCGCACCCGGCACCGATGTTGCCGTCAACCTCGACGGCTTTATCTCGGTAACGCCGATGCGGGCAGACCTGACGGCGCACGACAAGCTCGCCGAGTTGCAGGCAAGGCTGGCATGACGGACGCGGCAGAGCGGAAAATGCGTTTCCTCTATGCCCTGCGCTCCAAGGGCGTCACCGACGCCCGCGTCCTGTCCGCGATGGAGGCGGTCGACCGTGGCCTTTTTGTACGCGGCATCTTCGCTGAACGCGCTTATGAGGACACGCCCCTGCCTATCGCCTGCGGCCAGACCATCAGCCAACCCTCGGTCGTCGCCCTGATGACGCAGGCGCTGGAGGTGTCGCCACGCGACAAGGTGCTCGAAGTTGGCACCGGTTCTGGCTATCAGGCCGCGATTCTCAGCCACCTCGCCCGCCGGGTCTATACTGTCGACCGGCACCGCACGCTGGTGCGCGAGGCTGACGCCATCTTCAAGGCGCTCGACCTGAACAATATAACTGCGTTTACTTCCGACGGCAGCTTCGGCCTGCCCGATCAGGCGCCCTTCGACCGGATTATCGTCACGGCAGCCGCCGAAGACCCGCCCGGCCCCCTATTGGCGCAGCTTCGGATCGGCGGTATCATGGTGGTGCCCGTGGGGCAGTCGGACACCGTTCAAAGCCTGATCAAGGTCACGCGACTTGAACAGGGGTTCGATTATGAAGAATTGCGGCCAGTGCGCTTCGTGCCACTGGTCGAAGGGCTGGGGCAGGACCTATAGGGTCGGTTCCGGCGATTGAGGCCAAGATGCAAGGACCGGGTCAACCGGCCGGCGGTGAGGATACGAGCAATGATCGTTCAAGGATCGAAGACCATGCTGCGGTTCGTTCTGATGGGAACGTCGCTGGCAACTCTGGCAGCCTGTGTTGGCGGCCAGGCCTTTGATGGCGACTTCCGCCGTTACGGCAAAGGCGGCTTCAGCACCGCAGACGCGGCACTGAATGTCACCACTAACCGGCCGCAACCGGACGGACGCGGCATCATCTCCTATCCCGGCTATCAGGTTGCGGTCGCCCGTCAGGGCGACACCGTCGAAAGCATCGCCGCGCGCGTCGGGCTGTCATCTGCCGAACTGGCCAGCTACAACGCCCTCCCCGGCGGCACCACGCTCCGTCAGGGCGAAGTACTTGCCCTTCCGCGTCGCGTCGCCGAAGGCGCCGCAGGCGCGCCACTTGCTGGCACTGGAACGGCACTTCCCCCCACGACCGGCAGCAGCGGCATCGACGTCACCACCATTGCGTCAGGCGCCATCGACCGTGCCGAGGCTGGCAACCCCGGTACGGCCAAGCCGGCGCCTTTGGTCTCTGCACCCGTCGCAACCAAACCCGCAAGCGGAGCACAACCAGCCCGCCACAAGGTCGAACGCGGCGAGACTGCCTATTCGATCGCGCGGCTCTACAACGTCAACGTCAGGGCGTTGGCCGACTGGAACGGTCTGGGCAATGACCTCTCCGTGCGCGAGGGCCAGATCCTTCTGATCCCGGTCAGCACCGGCAAGATGACGCAACCCGATCCGGTCGATACCGTCACCCAACCCGGTGAAGGCTCGCCCACGCCGCTGCCACCCTCGTCGAAAGAGGCGCTCCCGGCCGAAAAGCCCGCCAAGGCTTCCGATCCGGTCAAGACCCCGCCAGCCCCCAACCTCGGAGCGACTGTCTCTGCCAAGCTCTCAATGCCGGTGCAGGGCAAGATCATCCGCGGCTACCAGAAGAAAAAGAACGACGGCATCGATATCTCCGCCGCCGCCGGCACGACCGTGGCCGCAGCAGGAGACGGCACCGTTGCTGCCATCACCAAGGACACAGATCAGGTGCCGATCCTTGTGGTACGCCACGCAGGCAACCTGCTGACGGTCTACGCCAACATCGAAGGCATCACCGTCAAGAAAGGCGACAAGGTCAAACGCGGCCAGGCGCTTGCCAAGGTGCGCGGCTCGAACCCGCCCTTCGTTCACTTCGAAGTCCGGCAGGGCTTCGACAGCGTCGATCCGATGCCCTACCTGCAATAACCCGGCGCTCGGCTTGCCGCCCGTCTCAGGATTGGGCGGCAAAGCGCGGCGCGGTGCCCTTTTCCCGGAACGAATTGCGCGCTGCCCTGTCGGCCTGTGGCGTCAGCCCGAATTCCTCGACATAGTGGCGCACCATCGGGGTCGAGCTTGCATAGCCGACCGACATCGCCACCGAAGTGATGCTTTCGTCTGAAAACTGAACCAGTTGCCGCGCTTTCTTCATGCGGATCATCCGGTAATATCGCAGCGGAGCCTGACCCGTGCTGCTGCGGAACGACCGATCAAGCTGACGGGGCGAAACGCCCACCTCTCGCGCCACCTCGGCAATCGCCAGTGGCTCCTCGATATTGTCGGAAAACAGCCGGATCGCCTGCGCCACCGCCTGCGGCAGCATGTCCTGTGTCCGATCTGCCCGGTATCCCGGCGTCCGCTGTGTTACATCCGGCCCGCGCACCACCGGGTGCTGGAACCAGCACGCGACCTCGGTCATGATCTCTGGCCCCAGATCATCCTCGATCAGCTTCAGCATCAGGTCGAACACCGCCGTAGCCCCCGCTGCCGTCATGCGGCTCTGGTCAATGCTCATCACCGCGCTCCGCGCATCGATCTTCGGGAACTCCGCCTTGAACGCCGCCTCATAGCACCAGTGGACCGACACCGCGTGCCCCTCCATCAGCCCCGCCCTGACCAGCGGAAAGATCCCGCCCGAAAAGCCGCCCATCCCCACGCCCTGCCGCGCCAGCCAGCGCAACTCGGCCAAGGCTTTCTTCGGAGCATCAAACCAGCCGGACGGGCTCGACAGGAAGAACAGACAGTCCAATCCTGCCGCCTCGCTCAGCGCCATCGTCGGATCGAAAACCACCTCCGCCGACGACGCCACCCGGGCGCCATTTTCCGACAAAACTGACCAGCGGAATGCCCTTTGTCCGGTAATTTCGTTTGCCGCCCGCAGGGGTTCGATGGCTGACGTAAGGCAAGCCATCGGAAACCCCGGAAATATCAGGAAGCCTAAATGTTTAGGGTTTCGGGATGCGGTCATGTCGCATACACTTGCAGTAAATAGGAGTATACTGACAGGAATAATACGGGAAACCGAATTTGCCTATGTCCTTTCTGG
>JBATMT010000600.1:0-5479 GCA_049289975.1 Paracoccaceae bacterium
GGCTTGCTTTTCGGCGACTCTTAATTTGCCGCTGTCCAAGTCTGCCAGGGTCGCCTCAATGGCATCGCGCGTCTCGCCACCGGTCGTTGGCGAAATGGCATCCCGATTGTCCCATGCGGTTTCAACGGCGGCTTCAAGTGCGGCATTAGACATCGACAACCTCGGTATGATCTGTGGCACGGTCAAGTTGGCCTATAGTGGGCCTGCAGCGCCAGATCAATCCGACGTTTTCCAGCAGAGTTCAGACGTCTGCCTCACTTTTCTGGCTTTGGGCGAAACAACGCGTTACGTCATCTGAAAATGGTCAACAGGGACAAGAGCATGAAGGACGATCCGCGCCGTCACCCATTTCGCGACAGCCAGCAAGACGCCGCTGCAGCAGATCGTATACCTGATACTGCTCAGACCCGTGCTCCTGCATATCGCTTGGCGTTCACTGATACGGAGTTCATGACCCGTGAAGAACTGCGACCAGTAAGACTGCAACTGGAACTCCTGAAGCCGCAAATGATGCTTGATGAGCGCGGCATCTTGTCTACGATAGTTTTGTTTGGCGGCGCGCGAATTCCTGAGCCGTCACGCAAGCACTTGGCCACGGCGAAAGCGCTCGCGGATCTGTCAAAGTACTACGATGAAGCTCGCAAGTTTGCAAAACTCATGACTATGCGCAGTCTTGAAAGTTACGGGCGAGAGAATGTCATTATCACCGGCGGCGGACCGGGGGTGATGGAAGCGGGCAATCGAGGCGCACATGAAGCAGGCGGATATTCGATCGGTCTGAATATCGTTTTGCCCCACGAGCAGGCGCCAAACACATTCGTTACGCCAGACCTCTGCTTCAACTTCCACTATTTTGCGATCAGGAAAATGCATTTCCTGATGCGAGCAAAAGCGATCTGTATTTTTCCGGGCGGATTCGGAACGCTTGACGAGATGTTTGAAGCTCTGACTCTAATTCAGACGGGACGGATGGCCAAAGTTCCCTTTTTGCTTTTTGGACAGCAATTTTGGGAGAACATTATCAATTGGCAAGGTCTCGCGGAGGCCGGAACCATCTCTTCGGATGATCTGGATTTGTTCAACTACGTCGAAACCGCAGAAGATGCAGTATCACGGATATGCTCATTTTACGGTGAATCTATGAATGGGGCCGGGGACGGTCAGTAGAAAATGTCTACTGGCGGGCATCGGCCTCGATCTGAGGCTTGCTTTTGCGTGCTCGTTCAGTTGCGCTTTTCAATTGACCGCAAGCTGCCATGATGTCCTCACCCCGTGGGGTGCGAATAGGCGAGGCATATCCTGCCTTGAAGATGATATCTGCAAAGGTCTCGATACGGTCCCAATCGGATCTCTCGTACGGGGCGCCCGGCCATTCATTGAAGGGAATTAGGTTTATCTTGGCGGGAATGCCACGGATCAATTTGACCAGCCGCTTCGCATCCTCGTCGCTATCGTTCACACCCTTCAGCATTACATACTCAAAAGTTATGCGCTCTGAATTCGACAGACGCGGATAGTCCCGCAGAGCCGCCAGCAAAGTTTCCAAGTTCCACTTCTTGTTGATTGGGACCAACTTGTCGCGAATTTCGTCCGTCGTGGCATGAAAACTGATTGCCAGCATGCAACCGATCTCCTCGGCTGTGCGCGCGATTTCGGGAACGACACCGGACGTAGAAAGCGTAATCCTGCGACGCGAAAGGCTGATACCTTCGCCGTCCATCGCGATATTCATGGCGTCACGGACGTTCTCAAAATTGTAAAGAGGTTCGCCCATTCCCATCAAGACGACGTTCGAGACAAGCCGTGTTTCGTCTTTGGGCTCACCTGGCCTGGGCCATTCATTCAGGTCGT
The DNA here is from genome assembly GCA_049289975.1 of Paracoccaceae bacterium. Lineage (GTDB taxonomy): Bacteria > Pseudomonadota > Alphaproteobacteria > Rhodobacterales > Rhodobacteraceae > TMP-24. Next base: position 1,852 of record JBATMT010000600.1, read on the forward strand.
CACGTGCCAACATAATCTGACCGACAATTTCACCTGCTGTGAGATTTCGAACCAGCTTTTGCGTGCCGGTATGGCAAAATGAGCATGTGAGCGTGCAGCCAACCTGGCTAGATATGCAAAGAGTGCCGCGCGTTTCCTCGGGGATGTAGACGACCTCAACTTCGTGGCCACCCGCTATCCGAACAAGGTACTTACGCGTCCCATCTGACGAAACTTGTCTGGTTACAAGTTCGGGGAGTTCGATGACAAATGAATCCGCTAGCAGCTGCCGGTAGGGCTTTGCCAAATTGGTCATCTGCTCAAAGTCACGAACACCCCAATGGTAAACCCACTGCCAAACTTGCCCTACACGCATCTTGACCTGTTTTTCAGGCGTGCCAGCATCGAGAAGTGCAGTTGCCATGCCCGAGCGTGTCAAACCGACAAGATTGGTCTTGCCATCAATTGCAGACGCCACACGCGGAAGAGCGCGCACGTCAGGCACGAGGGCTGCCTTTATCAAATCGTGGGTCATGGTCGAAGTCCTTCGGTTCGCAAGCGGATGATATAAGCGACCTTGAACGATTACGGAACAGGTAGCCTTCAACCCACGCTACGGAACTGCTGGTCATAGAGCTTCCGGAACATACCATGCTGGGCAAGGAGTTCTTGCGTTGAGCCTTGCTCAATCAGCTGACCCTCATTGATGACGCATATCTTGTCAGCCTCCAACACTGTCGTGAGGCGGTGAGCGATGACTATCGTAGTGCGTCCACGAGTTAGATGGTGAATGGCATCCTGTACCAGGGCCTCTGATCGGGCATCTAACGCGCTTGTAGCCTCGTCCAGAAGCAATATGGGACTGTCCTTCAGGATTGCTCTGGCAATTGCCAGACGTTGACGCTGGCCGCCAGACAGGAAAGCTCCGTTCTCGCCGACCTGAGTGTCGTAGCCCTTTGGCAGGTCCATAATGAATTCGTGGGCGTTTGCTGCTTTTGCAGCAGCGATGATAGCCTCGTCGGTTGCTCCGGGCTTGCCGAAACGAATGTTCTCTTTCATCGTCGCCGAAAACAGAAAGGTTCCTTGTCCAACAAAAGATATCTTGTCGCGTAGTGACCTGAACGAACTCTGTTTCAGATCGATGCCGTCTATTTCGATGCTACCTGATATCGGGTCATAGAGCCGCAGGACAAGGTTCAAGATAGTTGACTTTCCGCCGCCGGAGGGGCCCACTAGCGCTGTGGTTTTGCCTGCTTCGCAAACCATGCTGAGGTTCTTTAGAACTGGCTGGCCGTTCGCATAAGAAAATCCAACATCGCGGAATTCAACTTTGCCAGGCCCTGCGCCCAAATCGACCGGATGGTCGGTCTCGATCATAGTCTCGGGACGGTCGAGCATATCGAACATCATTCTAACGCCAACCAGACCGGATTCGATGCTAATCCGCACCCGCGACAAGCGCTTCGCAGGTTCGTATGCCATTAGCAAAGCCGTGACAAACGACATCAGTTGACCCGGTGAAGTTCGCGCTTCGCCGAACAAGTTAACTGCACTGAGGGCGACGACGGCCGCAATCGCAAAACCTGACAAAGTGTCCATCAACGGGCTGGTAACAGCTTCAAGTCTGGAGATTGCGTTTGAGCGTTTCTCAACCTGGGCAACTGCTTGGTTCATGCGGCCAGTCATGCGGTCTTCCAGTGCGAATGCCTTGATCACTAAGATTCCGGCAGACGTCTCTTGGATGACCTTTATGATCTCAGCCAGTGAGGCCATCTCCATTTCCATGATCGCCCGCACCTTCCGAAGAATGATGCGGATGCCATACATGGCAGCCGGTCCGATCAGGAGGGAAATTGCTGACAAGGTCGGCTGCTGATAGACCATCACGATGATGAGTCCGAACAGAGTCATCAAATCGCGGACAAAAGACGTGACGATCAGGTCGATGATGGTTCGGGCTGATTGGGCGGACTGCGTGAGGCGAGTCAGCAGATCAGAGGACTCGTTGAGGTTAAAGAAGGCCACGCCCTGCCGGAGCAGTTTCGCGTACATCTTTTTCTGCTGCGTCGCGACGATACGGTTTCCCGCTCTGGTAAGGGCAACGACCTGAACATAGCTTGCTATGCCCTTCACGATGAAGATGACCGCCACACTTGCGGCCACCATGAACACTTTCCCGCGGTTGTTCGGGTCGGTCATCGAATCGATGATGTACTGCATGATCCACGCAACGAGCGAGGTCGTTGCTGCGACGACGATCATCGCAACAATTGAAACCACGTACAGCCACATCTGTCCGCGCATGTTTTCCCTGATCAGCCTCGAAATGTGTGAGTTGGTCAGGTTTGGAAGCATATTCTTCAGCACAGTTCGGATCACTTTGATGAGGATCGGGTCCATTTGCGGCCGGAACCTTGAGAATTCCAGTCTTGGTTTGATGTCTTTAATCGATAATCAGTCGCGGCGCCAATTCTCGCGCGGAGGTCCGCCGATGTGTAACTGGTTGGATCAGCGGCGGGCGGCAGACTGAAGGATCAAGGCCCAAAGAGCATAGGCTGCGGCTGCCTCAAAAAGGATGCCCCACTCCGGGCTGCCGCGGCGGAATTCAAAGATGCCCCATATACAGGGGATCAGGATCGTGGCCCAGCGACGCCAGCGGGGTGTGAAGAACGGGTGGTTGGGATCTAGCAAAGGCATCGTAGCATTCTAGCGGGCCAGCGGCGGCAAAGACAGGTGCGACGTGGAGATTTTTGTGCCAGCATTGTCTTGTCAGGATGGAGATTGAAATGCCCGAGATCAGAGACGATTTTGTTGGTCAGACCGTCATCACCACCTTTGAGATGACGCCGGGGACGGCGCAGGATCTCATGGACGAATTGAAGGAAGCATACGCGGCGTTCATCCGGCATCAGCCGGGGTTCATTGGGTCGGGGCTGCACATGAATGACGCTCAGACCAGGATCGCCAACTATAGCCAGTGGCGGCGCAGAGAGGATTTTCAGGCGATGCTGAGGACCGCTGAAATGCGGGAAAGGAACCGAAAGATCGCGGCACTTTGTTCGCGTTTCGAGCCTGTGATGTACGAGGTCATGGCGGTTGCTGAGCCTGACTGACGGGTTCCCCCACTGTAGGGGAATTTTCAAGATCCTTGCTTGTATCGGAAATGTCTTTCCCGCTCGTAGAGAACTACCACCTTTTTGATGCGCGAAATGGCCTGGTGAACTTCAACGTACGTGCCCGAAATGCCCCATGTGTGAGCGATAACGGCGCCCTGGTGGCTTTGTGGGTGCAAATTCTCTCTGGCGGTCTACTCTTGGCGTGCCGGATGACGGCGGACAGGAAATTGGAGACGTCAGTATGAGCGGAATGGGTCTGATTGTGACACTGATCGTCGGCGCTATTGCCGGCTGGTTGGCAGGGCAGATCGTGAAGGGCTACGGCTTCGGACTGATCGGCAATATCATCGTAGGCATCGTCGGGGCGTTTCTGGCGAGTTTCATCTTGCCTGCAATTGGCATTTCTATTGGCGGCGGCGTGCTCGGCGCGATCATTCACGCAACGATAGGCGCGGTGATCTTGTTGTTCTTGCTGCGGCTGGTCAAAACGGCCTGACAGGCACGAGACGAATTGAAGGCGCGCGGGCTTATTG
>JBATMT010000601.1:0-6456 GCA_049289975.1 Paracoccaceae bacterium
GAATTCGATGTTTCCACCCATTTCGACCAGAGTCGTATAAAGTCCATTGCGCGTTAGGTTCTGGCTCACACCGGGTACAAGAATATCCGACCCTTCGACAATCAACGCCGCACAGACCGGGAATGCCGCTGATGACGGGTCACGTGGCACCGCCACTGTTTGCGCCTTGAGCTCCGGCTGTCCGGACAGTGTGATTACATGACCTTCCTTGGTCATTTCCACCGAGAGTTCAGCGCCAAAGCCCCGGAGCATCCGCTCTGAATGGTCACGGGTCGGCTCCTTCTCGATCACAACTGTCTGCCCTGGTGCATTCAACCCCGCCAGCAAGACCGCCGATTTCACCTGTGCGGACGGCACTGGCACCGTATATCGAACCGGAGCCGGATTTACCGCTCCAACCACTGTCATCGGCAACCGCCCGCCATTACGGCCAAAGGCCTGTGCCCCGAACATCGCCAGAGGATCGGTCACACGCCCCATGGGCCGCTTGCGTAGGCTCGCATCGCCCGTGAAAGTCGCCGTCAGCGGCGACGTCGCCATGCATCCCATAATCAACCGCACGCCAGTGCCGGAGTTGCCACAGTCGATCACGTCGGCGGGTTCGGCAAAGCCGCCCACTCCGACACCAAAAACAGACCAGCTTCCTTCACTATGACGCACGACCTCGGCCCCAAAGGCCCGCATGGCCTTTGCGGTATCCAGCACATCTTGCCCTTCCAGAAGCCCTGTAACCTTCGTCTCGCCGACCGCCAACGCCCCAAGGATAAGAGACCGATGTGAAATTGACTTGTCGCCCGGCACTTCCGCACGACCTTTCAAAGCCCCGGATTTGCGGGCAATCATCGGAATGGGCGTGGCGTGGCCAGACATGGCGATCTCCTTGAAAACCGTCCCGCTGATAGCGCACGCGGCACTGTCGGTCCATGCCTGCTGGGCATCGCAGAGAAAAAGTTGGGCGGATCTAGAGTCGCCTGAAGGTCAGATAGTGCGGCACGCGCCATTCGCGCAACGCCTTCTGCTCGTATCGCGTCGAGATCCAGTCCGGCCACGCCTCACCGCCCTGATGCACGAGCTCAAACCCGGCCTTGGGCACCTCTTCAAGCGTTTGCCGCACGTAGTCGGGAATGTCGGTGGCAACCCGGAACTCCGCACCTTGCTGAAGCACCCTATTTAGCTCCGCCAGATAGCCGGCTGTGACAAACCGGCGGCGATGATGCCGGGACTTGGGCCCAGGATCTGGATAAGTGAGGAATGCCTTGGCAAATACGCCATCGTCAGACACGTCAAAAAGATCGCGCACGTCACCGGGATGAAGCCTCAGGTTGGTAACGCCCGCCGCACGGATCTTGCCCAGCAACATGGCGATGCCGTTCACAAATGGCTCACAGCCGATGATACCTACGTCAGGGTATTCAGCGGCCATATGCACCATATGCTCACCGCCCCCGAAACCAACCTCGAGCCAAAGGGGGCGCTCTCCCAGACCGACCGAAAAATCGACGGGTGCCCGCGCCGCATTCTCTTCGCGCGTTATGCCTACCAGCCTGTAGGCCTCCAAATCTTCCGCAAGATAGGCCTTCTGGCTCTGCCGCAGCGTCTTCCCATGGATGCGCCCATAAAAATTGCGCCGCTCGGGTTGTGGCTGATCGGTCATGCTGGTGCTTTCAGATATGTCGCAGCGCCTCTAGCAAACTCCCCGGCAAAGGGCAAATCTACGGCAGTCCATTTTCCGACAGCAAATACCCTGGGTGCTCGGGGACAGCGCCCCGTCTTAGTGCCCTCGGTATCAGCCCCGACCTCGGTACGGCGCCACGCCCTGATCGGGAATCCACACGCCTTCCGGCGGGTTTCCTGTCTGCCAGAAGACATCAATTGGTATGCCACCACGCGGGTACCAGTAAGCACCAATACGGAGCCAGATTGGGCCAAGTAACGACACCAGACGTTTCGCGATATCCAAGGTACAATCCTCATGGAAAGCACCGTGGTTGCGGAACGAATGCAGATACAGCTTCAAACTCTTGCTTTCAACGAGCCAGTCCTGTGGAACATAGTCGATCACGATATGTGCAAAGTCTGGTTGACCGGTCATCGGACAGATCGAAGTGAACTCCGGCGCGGTGAATCGTACCACGTAAAGCGTTCCAGCGTGGCCAGCCGGAACTCTTTCAAGTACAGCCGATTCCGGACTATCCGCCGCCTTGGTCGTCGAACCAAGCTGCGTAAGCGCTGAAACATCGGTCTTTGTCATGATCTGGTTCCTCAGAGGTCGTCGGAGTCCAGGACCAACCGGGACGCCGGACCCGAAACAAGGTTAACGCTAATGGCCTACCGCCGTCCCCACAAGCGCTTGGCCAAATATCATCCAGACCGCCATCCCGATCATGAACAGGTTTTCGGTCAGTGAGATAAAGCCCAGCGGAACATTCGTGTCGCCACCGACACATGCGCATTTCAACTCTCGACCATCTATGTAAACCGCCTTGAACACCGATACCGCGCCAATCGTTCCGATGAAAAGTGCTACCGGTACCGACAACCACATCCAGAAACCTGCGATCATCATTATCCCCACAATCAGTTCGGCAAACGGATAGATATACCCATAGGGCACCCATCTTCGTGCCAGAAGATCGTAGTTGAGGAACATCGTCGCAAAGCTTTCAACGTCGCGAAGCTTCATCAGCGCGAGAACCGCCATTGAAAAGGCAACAAACCATTCCGCTGCCTGAACAGTTGTAGGTGACCCCAAGACAGCCTGGCTTGCTGATGCCGCCATAAGCGCCGTCACCGCGAAAATGGCGACAACAGGTCGGTAGGTCAGCATTTTTGGATCACGCACTGGCAGTCCGAGATACCTTCGAAGATCATCGTAGCCTCCGACCCGTTCGCCGCCGATGATAACCTGCGGTGTGGTTGCTACTTTCAGGTCCGCTTTCAATTGGTCGACCTCGGCCCGAGTCTTAAGCAGGTGATCTTCAATCTGGTAGCCATGGCGCCGTAGCAGATCGCGCGCCTTTAGCCCATAAGGACAAAGGTGATTGTCCATTGCCATTCGAAAAAGGATAGCACTTCGCGGAGACAAGTCGTTCTGCATAGCATCTCTCCTGCTTGCGGGGTGTGGAACGACTCACTACATAAGGTCCGTACCATAGTACGGAGTCAAGCCGTGAAGGACATGACAATCGCGGGCCTCGCAAAGGCCGCCAACGTGGGCGTAGAAACGGTCCGCTATTACCAACGCCGCGGCCTTGTAAACGAACCCCAGCGCACCGGAGGTGGCGGCCTCGGCGGTGGCATACGCCGATATCGACCTGAAGATCTGCGTCGACTGCGCTTCATTCGCTCGGCACAAGCCGCAGGCTTTACTCTCGAACTGATCGGCGAACTCATCGCACTGGATGCGACCAGCGACAGAGCCAGAGCACTCGAACTGGCCACCGAACGAATTGCCGCTCTCGACAGCAAGATTGACGAACTTCGCCGCGCCCGGGCGGCGCTCCTGCACCTCTCACATGAGTGCAAGTCGGGTCACGTCGGTCCGTGTCCGATCATCTCTTCATTCGAAGATAATTGAATGCAAAACGGCGGGCACCAGACCCGCCGCTTTGTTGACTGACTGAAAGATCTACCCGTCAAACTGCCTTTTTAAGAGCCTCGACAAGATCAGTCTTTTCCCAGCTGAAGCCTCCATCGGCTTCCGGTGCACGACCGAAATGCCCGTAGGCAGAGGTGCGCGCGTAGATCGGCTTGTTCAGGCCAAGGTGAGTCCGAATGCCCCGTGGTGTCAGGTCCATGACCTCGGCTATCGCTTTTTCGATCTGAGCTTCAGGCACCAGTCCAGTGCCATATGTGTCAGCATAGATCGCAAGCGGCTTTGCCACACCGATAGCATACGCCACCTGAATGACACAGCGATTGGCCAGCCCGGCCGCAACGACATTCTTCGCAAGATAGCGCGCTGCATAGGCCGCTGAACGGTCGACCTTCGTCGGATCCTTGCCACTGAACGCGCCGCCGCCATGCGGAGCCGCACCGCCGTAGGTATCCACAATGATCTTGCGCCCGGTCAGGCCCGCATCACCGTCCGGTCCACCAATCACGAAAGTCCCGGTCGGGTTGACCCACCATTCCGTGCGGTCGGTCAGCCAACCGTCGGGCAGAACGTCGCGAATGTAGGGTTCGACAATCGCCCTGATGTCAGCCGAGGTCTGACTTTCGAGAGCGTGCTGGGTCGACAGAACCAGCGACATTACTTCGACCGGCTTGCCATTTTCATAGCGCAACGACAGCTGCGACTTGGCGTCCGGCCGCAAAGTCGGCTCCTGTCCGGATTTCCGCACTTCTGCAAGTCGCCGCAGGATCGCATGGGAATACTGGATCGGCGCCGGCATCAGTTCAGGCGTTTCGTCGGTCGCATAGCCGAACATGATACCCTGATCACCCGCGCCGTCTTTATCGACGCCTTGAGCAATATGGGCCGACTGGGCGTGCAGCAGGTTGGTCACTTCACAGGTCTTCCAGTGAAATTTGTCCTGCTCGTAGCCGATGTCTTTCACACAGTCGCGCACGATCTGGTCGACGCGACCCATGTAATCATTCAGACGATCCTTGTCCGACAGGCCGACTTCCCCTCCGACAACAACACGATTGGTCGTGGCAAAAGTCTCGCACGCCACGCGGGCATTGGGCTCTTCCGTCAGGAAGGCATCCAGCACCGCATCCGAGATTCGGTCGCAGACCTTGTCCGGGTGCCCCTCTGAGACACTTTCAGAGGTAAATATGTAGTTCGAACGTGACATGGGACTGCTCCATTGTGTTTTCCGCGCCACGCCAGGAAGCCGTTGTGGCGGTTTGATGCCAGAGCGGTACTTTGACCCGCCCCGAAGGTCAATGCGTCTTCCGACGCTGGGCTGCCACCAGCATCAATAAGCCCAGTCCAATAAGCATTGTTGATGGCAGGTCGCCCGTCCGGGCATAAAACGTCGGCGGCATCGCTGCGGGGACCGCAATGTCAAAATGACCAACACTGTTCAGAGGAAGCGATCGCAGGACGCGTCCCTTCGCATCTATTGCCGCCGTCACGCCTGTATTGGCGACCCGCATCAGCGGCAATCCCTGTTCTATCGCCCGCAGCCGGGCTTGCGCCAAATGCTGATAGGGACCCGCGAGGTTGCCGAACCATCCGTCATTGGTGATCTGCAATATCCAATCGGCACGCGCCGGCGCCGACCTCAGATCTTGCGGAAAAACCGCTTCATAGCAGATAAGTGGCAATACCTTGCCAGCAGACCCCAGATCCAGCACTACCGCTCCATGCCCCGGCGTGTAGCCCTTTCCCGCCTTGGCGGCGAAAGCCGTGATGCCGAAATCGTACAGCAGATCTCCAAACGGCACATATTCGCCGAAAGGCACCAGATGATGCTTGTCATAAACAGCTTTGATCGACCCCGCACCGTCTGTCGCTACAAGAGAGTTGAAGTAGCGGTCTCCTTCCGCCCTCTGGATTCCAAGGGCGACTGGCACACCATCTGATGCCGCTGTAATCTCCCTCAGGAGATCGCTTGAACTTTCCAGTAACCAAGGCACGGCAGTCTCCGGCCAGATTACCAGATTCAGCGGCGCGTCCTGAGGGGCAGCCGTTGCATCCATCTGTCGCCGCATGAACTCGTCCCACATCAGTGGGTCCCACTTCAGACTCTGGGTCGCATTCGGCTGCACCATCCTGACGCGGATCAGAGGATCTCTGACGGGATCGGTCTGCGCCAGACGCATTGTCCCACCACCCCAAAGTCCCGAAAGCAAGACAAGACTGATCGCGATTCCAAGCCAGCGGCCCTTTTGAAAAGCCACTGGCAAAACCGCCATCGTCATTGTCAACAGACTCAAACCGACAGGTCCAACCCAGGCCACCGCCTGTGCAACCGGCGTGCCAACCCAGACATGTCCGATCAATGCCCATGGAAAGCCTGTGAAGATATAGCCACGGATCAGATCACTGGCGGCAAGGCCCAGCCCAAAGCCGACCGCCCTGCCCGCAAAGGTACGCCCCATACCAGCAAAAACGGCAGCCAACATCCAGAACAGCGCCATGCCACCAGCCAAAAAGACCAGCGCGAACGGCGCCATCCAGCCATCTCTCGCAGCATCGACCATGAACGGTTCGACGATCCAGAACAGACTAGCGGCAAAATACCCCGCGCCTGCAACCCATCCTTGCCATAGACGCCCGCGCCAGCGCTCTTCGCGGGCCACAAAAATCGTGATGATTGCAAGCGTGGGCAGTGTTGCCCACCACAGGCCCAGAGGGGCTTGTCCGGTTGCAGCCAGCACCCCAAGCGCGCCGGGCAAAGCCGCCGACTTCAGCGCTTGCATTGCAAGTGTCATTCCGCGGACTGAGGCAACCTTACCCGCAACCGCTTGATACGGCGCGGATCAGCGTCCACAATCTCGAAC
>JBATMT010000602.1:0-4905 GCA_049289975.1 Paracoccaceae bacterium
GCCTTGTCGTTTGCACCCTCGCCGAATATCTCCAGCGCCCGGATGATCTGACGACCGACCGTCATCGAGGGGTTGAGCGTGTCGAACGGGTTCTGGAACACCATCTGCACGCCCGACACCGTCCCGGTGTCGCGCTTTTCAATCGGCGTCGACTGGATGTCGCGATCATAAAGCATGATCTTGCCCGAAGTCGCGGTTTCCAGCCCCATCAGCACCTTGGCGAACGTCGACTTGCCGCACCCGGATTCACCCACGATGGCCAGCGTCTCGCCCTCATGCGCCTCGAAGCTCAGCGTCTCGTTGGCCTTGACCACCTTCTTCAGGCCTCCGCCGAACATGCCGGAACTGACCTCGTAGTATTTCTTCACATCTTCCATGCGCAGCACGACTGGCCCGATATCGCCCTTTATCTGCGCAGCCTTGGCCGGGGGCTTTGCCGCCCAGTCGATCTCGTCCACACGCAGACAGCGCGTGTCATGGCGATCATGGCCCGAGACATGGAACATCGGAATGTCGGACTTGTTGCACATGCCGTCCATGAAGTAGTTGCAGCGCGGCCCGAAGTTGCAGCCCTGCGGACGCTCGTGCGGCAACGGGAAGTTGCCGGGGATCGAGATGAGCGGGCGCGAATTCTTGTCCGCCCCCGGCAGCGGGATCGAGCGGAACAGAGCCTGCGTATAGGGATGCTGCATCCGGTCAAACACATCGGCAACGGCGCCGGTTTCGACAGCTTCACCCGAATACATCACGCAAAGCCGGTCGCACACATCCAGAACCAGTCCAAGGTTGTGCGAAATGAACAGCATCGACGTGCCGTATTTCTCGCCCAGGTCCTTGACCAGATCGACGACCGCCGCTTCGACCGTGACGTCAAGCGCCGTGGTGGGTTCGTCAAGGATCAGCAGCGCCGGCTTCGACATCAGCGCCATCGCAATGACGATGCGCTGCTGCTGGCCGCCCGAAAGCTGGTGCGGGTAGGAGTTGATGATGCGCTGCGGGTCAGGCAGGCGCACGTCCTTGATCACTTCCAGCGCCCGCTTCAGCGCCTCCTCGGCAGTGACGCCCTCGTGGATCATCGGCACTTCGGCCAACTGCTTGCCGATCTTCATGGCGGGGTTCAGCGAAGCCATCGGCTCCTGATAGATCATGGCGATCTCGCTGCCGCGGATATGGCGCAGCTCTTCCTCGCTCATGTTGGTCAGGTCGCGGCCCTTGAACTTGATGGTGCCGCCGACGATCTTGCCGTTCTTGCCAAGGTCGCGCATGACGGCCAGCGCCACAGTCGACTTGCCGCACCCGGATTCACCCACCAGCCCCATCGCCTCGCCGGGCATGACCTTGCAGGAGAAATCCATCACCGCGGGGATTTCGCGCAGACGGGTAAAGAAGGAGATCGACAGGTTGTCTATCTCGAGGATCGGCTGAGATGGGTCCCAGGGGGTTATGGCAGACATGAGTTACTCCCGTTGGTTTCAGGGAGGGAGGCCGGGGGCGCTGCCACCGGACCCCCGGAATATTTACAAGCAGAAAATGGGGGCAGGGTGGCCCATCATCAATCCTTGAGGCTTTCTTCGCGCAGACCATCGGCCAGCAGGTTCAGACCAAGCACAAGGCTCATCAGCGCCAGAGCCGGGACAAGGGCCGGGTAGGGAGCGATTGTCAGGAGCTTGCGGCCTGCGTTGATCGTTGACCCCCAGTCAGGGCTCTCGGGGCTGAGGCCGAGGCCGAAGAAACCCAAGGTACCCAGAAGGATGGTAGTATAGCCGATCCTCAGACAGAAATCGACGATCAGCGGTCCACGGGCGTTGGGAAGGATCTCCCACAGCATGATGTACCACGGCCGCTCGCCGCGTGTCTGCGCCGCCGACACATAGTCGCGCGTCTTGATGTCAAGCACGAGGCCACGGATGATCCTGAACACCGTGGGCGAGTTCACGAACACCACCGACACGAACACGATGAGGATGTTCGACGGAACGTGGATCAGGTCCAGCACCTGCGGCAGCACGTTGACGCGTGTTTCCGTTTCGCTGACGAGGCTGAGATAGAACCAGCCGCCCACCACGACAATCAGCCCGATCACGATGTTGCGAAGCTGCGGCTTGACGTAGTAGCGCGAGTTGATCAGCAAGATCAGGAACAGGAGCGGCATCAGGAACAGCACCACCGCGATATACTGCGGCAGGCCCGTCTCGGCGATTTCCGGCGTCACCAGCAGGTAGAACAGCAAGATGACCGGGAAGGCCAGCACGAGGTTGGCGATGAAGCTCAGGATCGTGTCGAGCTTGCCGCCATAGTAACCCGCCGGCAGTCCCAGGGTGATCCCCACCATGAAGGCAAAGAGCGTCGCCAGCGGTGCGATCGAGATGACGACACGGCTCCCGGCCACCACGCGGCTGAACACATCGCGGCCCAGATGGTCACCCCCGAACAGGTAGTGCGACCCGTCCGGCGCAGTAGCCCCCGGCAGCTTGTTCTTCAGCGGGCTGATCTGCGACAGCACGTCATGGTTGACGATCATCGGCGCGAACAGCGCGGTGTAGACCCAGAACATCACGATGGCGAAGCCGATCATGCCGATGGTCGAGTCGAAAAGCTTGCCGTACAGCCCCAGCCTGCGGCGATACCGGATGGAAAGCACGAATGTCAGGATCATCGCGATCCAGACCGGCAGGAACAGTCGCAACAGTTCAAGCGTAATGGCGCCCCAGGAAAGATCTTCCATCTTCAGCTGATCCTGATGCGTGGGTTGAGGAAAATGTAGCCGACGTCAGAGATGAGCTGGGTCACCAGCACCACCAGAACCGCCACCACGGAACAGCCAAGCAGAAGCTGGATGTCGTTGTTGCCCGCCGCCTGTACCAGCGTCCAGCCGAAGCCCTTGTAGCTGAACAGGCTCTCGGTGATCACGACGCCGTTCAACAACCACGGGAACTGCAACATGATCACCGTGAACGGCGCGATCAGCGCGTTTCTGAGCGCGTGCTTCATGACGACATTCTTGAAGCTGACGCCTTTCAGGCGCGCCGTTCGGATATATTGCGCCGTCATCACCTCGGTCATCGAGGCGCGGGTCATCCGGGCGATATAGCCAATCCCGTACAGGGCGATGGTCGCCACCGGCAGCACGAAGTTCTCGAAGGTGATCCCTTCCATCGCGCTGGAGGACGAGCCCTTGAACCATTTCAGGCCCACCATCTGCGACGAGAAGATCACGATCAGCAGAACCCCCGACACATATTCCGGTGTTGCAGTCGAGGCGATGGACACGCCCGATAGCGTCCGGTCAAGCTTTGAGCCCTCGCGCATCCCGGCCAGAATACCGATGAGCAGCGCAATCGGCACCATCGTCACCATGACCCAGAACATCAGGATGCCGGTCAGGCCCAGACGGGTCGCGACGATCTGGCTAACGGGTTGCTTGAACACGTTCGACATGCCCCAGTCGCCCTGCAATATCCCGCAATAGCTCGGTGCCGTCTCGGCTGTGTTGTCCTTGCGGATGCAGCGTCCGGTCACCACGCCGTTTTCGTCGGTGCGAGTCCAGCCCGGTGCGACGCCCAGCCATTCGCCATAGCGTTTGAACAGCGGTTGCGTATGGCCATTCTTTTCCAGCCAACTTGCGACTTCCGCATCGGTAATGCGCGAGCCCGCTTCGGACTTCGCGACCTTTTCAAGGTTCGGCGGCAGGTTGGTCAGGTAGAACACCACGAAGGTGATGCAGAAGGCCGACAGGATCATCGTGAAGATCCGCCGTCCGAGGAACTTTAGCATACGATCCCCCAATCCCGAAAATTCGGGCTGTTGCAGAGCAGTCCCCCGTTCTGCCGGAGGTTATTGTCTTTGAAATACCGCAAGAGGTAGGGCGCGGCGGTGAAGCCGCGCCCCGGTCTTAGATCAGGCAGCGTCCAGCCCCCACCGGTAGTGGTGATGTTCGAACGTCGCATGCATGTCGATGTCATGCACATTGGACTTGGCATGACGATAGAGCGAACGCCAGTAAGGCTGGATCAGAACGCCTTGATCTTGCATGATCTTTTCGATCTTCGCCATCACGTCGCGGCGCTTGTCCGCATCGGCGATACCGAGAGCTTCTGCGAGAGCCGCATCAAGATCAGCATTCTTCAGAGCGCATTCGTTCCACGGCACGCCCGACTTGTAGGCGAGCGAGAAGATCTGCACACCGAGCGGACGCATGTTCCATTCGGTTGCCGAGAACGGGTACTTGGTCCAGTCGTTCCAGAAGGTCGAGCCCGGAAGGATCGTGCGCTTGATGTTGATGCCTGCGTCGCGGATCTGCGAGGCTACGGCATCGCAGCTGGCCGACTGCCAGTCATCGTCAAGCGAGATCAGTTCGAACTCTTCACCGGCCTTGCCAGCATCCTCGAGCATCTTCTTGCCGGCTGCGGCATCGACGACGAGCGGATCAAGCTGGGCATATTCCGGGTGGATCGGGCAAACGTGGTGGTTTTCCGCCGGCTTGCCGAGGTTGGCATAGCCAAGCTCGAGCACGGTGGCGTTGTTCACCATCATTTGCAGACCCTTGCGGACATTGGCGTCCTTGTAGAGGTCCGAGTCCTGGTTCCAGCGGATCGCGATCGTTGCCGAGGTAACGGCTTCGGTCTTGGCCCAGCCAAGGCCATCGAACACCGCCACGAAGTCGCCGCGCGTCTGGTAGGTCGCGTCGATCTCGTCGGCTTCGGCAGCGGCCTGAACGGCGGCCGTGTCGGTGCCAAGGTCGATGTACTCGATCCGGTCAAGGTACGGGCCGCCATAGACAGCGGTGCCCCACCAGGTGTGGTCGGTGTTCTTGACCAGAACCTGCTTGACGCCGATTTCGTTGGTCTCGGGCTTGTAGGGGCCGGTGCCGATGGCGTTTTCAGCCGTGTCGCCGCCCTTGTAGCT
>JBATMT010000603.1:0-1857 GCA_049289975.1 Paracoccaceae bacterium
CGCTGCCTTAACCCCGCGCTCAGGCCTAGGGGTATAGCTCAGCTGGTAGAGCGACGGTCTCCAAAACCGTAGGTCGCGGGTTCGAACCCTGCTGCCCCTGCCACTTCCCACCATTGCGTTCAGGCGCGCCACCCGGCGACCATCCCCTCGTATACTGCCTCTTCGGCCGTGCGCGGCGCCATGCAGTCACCGATGCCAACCACGTCGATACCCAA
The DNA here is from genome assembly GCA_049289975.1 of Paracoccaceae bacterium. Classification (GTDB taxonomy): domain Bacteria; phylum Pseudomonadota; class Alphaproteobacteria; order Rhodobacterales; family Rhodobacteraceae; genus TMP-24. The sequence goes on from JBATMT010000603.1 coordinate 216, forward strand.
AGCGCCGACCTGTTCCTCAAGCTCGCTGACCGGCTGATGGCCAAGGCACAACACAAGCGTATCGATACCCTCGAACGCTACCGGCTCGCCGCTTGCCGTGTGCTGGAAATAGACCGTATCGCCCACCGTGCCGAAGACCCGCGCATAGGGCGTCACGGATACTCCGGCCCGATGCAGCGTCGCGGCGATATCATCGCGGACATAAAGCGGCAGCGCCTCGCCCAGATGCGTGCCAGACAGCGCCAACGACACCGTTGACCCTTCGCCCGCCAGCCGTTCCGCCAGCCCCGGTGCGATCCAGTCGCTCCGCCAGTCGCCAATGACCACGCGCCCGCCTGCCTTCGCCTCACCCTTGAGGATTTGCCACGCATCGACGATCTGTACCTGCCCGTCCGTCTCGATCTCGGGGCGATAGGGCGTCGCACCTGTCGCCAGAACCACCAGATCCGGCTGCTCGGCTGCGATCAGGTCCGCCGTCACCCGCACCCCCCGCACGACACGGACCTGTGCCAGTTCCAGTTCCCGCGACAGGTTGGTGACGATACCGCCAAACTCGGACCGCCGTGGCAGCAACTGCGCCAGCAGCGCCTGCCCGCCAAGCTGGCTCGCCGCCTCATAGAGCGTCACCTCATGGCCCCGCGCAGCCGCCGTAACCGCTGCCTTCATCCCGCCGGGGCCGCCGCCCACCACCATGACCTTGCGCCCCGCCTTGGCAGGCACCATCGCGCCATAGACAAGTTCGCGCCCGGTTTCCGGGTGCTGGATGCACGAAATCGGCAGCCCGCGATGGAAATGGCCAATGCATGCCTGATTGCAGGCGATACAGGCACGAATGTCGTCCGTGCGCCCGGCCTCGGCCTTCACAGGCATCTCCGGGTCGCAGATCAGCGCGCGGGTCATACCGCAGACGTCGGCCTTGCCTGCCGCCAGCACCGCCTCGGCATCGTGCGGCTGGTTGATCCGCCCTGCCACGAAGACCGGCACTTTCAACACCTGCCGGTAACGCGCCGCATCGGGCGCAAGGTAGGCATTCTGATAGGCCATCGGCGGCACGATATGCACCGCGCCGCCCAGCGTTGCCGACGTGCCGGTGGTGATGTTCACATAGTCCAGCAGCGGTTCCAGCCGCTGGCACGCTGCCAAAGCCTCTGGTCCCGACAGGCCGTTCTCCTCGCGCTCGTCGGCGCTGATCCTCAGACCCACGACGAAAGCCTCGTCCGTCGCGGCGCGGATCGCGCACAGCACCTGCTCGACAAACCGGGCCCGGTTCGCCTCGCTGCCACCATACTGGTCCGTCCGCCGGTTGACACGCGGGCTCAGGAACTGTGCGGGCAGATAGCCGTGGCTCGCCACCAACTCCACCCCGTCCAGCCCCGCCTCGCGCATCCGCCGCGCCGCCTGCGCATAGCCATGAACGATCTCGTCGATCATCGCCGCCGACAAGGCGCGCGGCATCACCCGGAACCGCTCGTTCGGGGTAACAGATGGCGCATAGGCCACCGCCAGAAGTCCGTCCGCACTTTCCATGATCTCGCGCCCCGGATGGAAAAGCTGCGAAAACACGACGCAGCCTTCCGCATGGCAGGCCTCGGCCAGCCGGCGATAGCCGGGTATGCATTCGTCGCCCGTCGCCATCAAGAGA
>JBATMT010000604.1:0-5968 GCA_049289975.1 Paracoccaceae bacterium
CAACGCCATCGCGGCGGCGACCGGCGCCCGTCTCCGCAGCCTGCCCATGTCACCGCCCAAGGTGCTGGCCGCGCTGAAGGCGCTCGGCTGAGGCAGCGATGGTCGATGTGAATCTCTGGTCTGGCCTGCGGCGCTTTGCCGACGGCCAGACCGTCGTTTCGGTCGAGGCGCAGACCGTCCGCCAGATGCTTGCGGCACTGACCGAAACTCATCCGGGTCTTGAGCCGGTCATCAAGGCCGGTGTCTCGATCTCCATCAACGGCGTGATCGAGACAAACCTTTCCGCCGCGCTTCCCCCCGACGCCGAGGTCTACCTCATCCAGCGGGTCAAAGGCGGCTAAGTCCACAGCGCGCAGCGACGGTTACGGTGACCCGATCTGCCGGGTCGCCCCATGAATTCGACCTGCCAAAAGCCAAAACCGCTACTGGAAAGTGGGCGAAACTCCCTCGCCTCCGCCTCCTTGCGCCTTACTCGCGCCTAGGGTGGCAACAGTACCCCGCTCTCGCCTTTACCACGTACTGCGCGGAAACGCAGAGTCGCCAGAATGGCCTACAAATGCTATTCAATGCTTCCTATATACCCCATCGGGCAAAATGTTTTCAGACCGGGCCACCACTCCAAACGACTTGCTGCGTCAACTGCTCTCGCGGATGGCGCAAGCTGACCGTACGGCATTTGACAGCTTCTATCGCGAGATGGAGAAGCCGGTTTTCCGATTTTTGAAGTCAAAATTGAACGATCCGTTCACTTGCGCCGACTTACTCCATGATGTGTTTCTGGATGTGTGGCGCGCTGCGCCGGGATTTGACGGAAGATCGTCGGTAAAGACCTGGGTTTTCTCGATCGCCTACCGCAAGGTGGTGGACTTCATGAGAAAGAACTCCCGCTTCACCGACGAGGACTCGATACCCGAGCAGGAAGATGAAGGACCGGCTGCAGTAGAATGCATCTGGAAGGCTGAAGAGGCCGACATGCTGCGCGCTTGTCTCGAAACGCTCAAGCCAGATCACCGTCTGGCGGTCGAAATGACGTTCTACAACGATATGAGCTACAAAGAGATTGCTGAAGTAACGAATGTGCCAGAGGGAACGGTCAAGACGCGGGTGTTTCACGCGAAAAGCCTTCTCCTGAGGTGTTTGCAACAACGAATGCGGGCAAAGGTCCGGGAATAAAATGACAGCACAACAGCACCGCGCAACCGAAGAACTTCTGCCCTTCTGGGCAAATGGATCGCTCGACGATGACGAGCGTCTGGAAGTGGAACGCGCACTCAAGGCCGATGAGAACCTCAGCGAACAGGTCGCGATGCTGCGTCTGATCCGTGGCGCCATCCAGGACAGCGACGACATCCAGTCTCCGGGCGAATTCGGTCTTGCCCGCCTGCACCGCGCCCTCGACCGCGAAACGGCGCAACCTTCCGTTACGCGCCGGACGGCGGCTATATCCGCGCTTGCTGCGGCAGTTGTCGGTGGTCTTGTTGTGTTCGGTCTCGAACAGGGCGGTCAGGGCAACGTCTATCGCCAGGCGTCCACTGTCATCGACCAGCCTATGCTGACCGTTGCCTTCTCGCCCGACGCATCCGAAGCGTCGATCCGCGATCTGCTGCAACGCTACAGCCTGTCCATCGTGAACGGACCGTCGGCACTCGGTCTCTATTTCCTCTCGTTCCCAGAGGGTACGGACACCGACGAGCTGAGCCGTAACCTGCGCGCAGAAACGACCATTATTCAGAGCGCCGACAAATCCGAATGAGCTTGTGGAAGATCCTCGCGATTGCTGCCGTCCTGACGGCGGCGCCCCAGCTTTCGCTGGCCGATGGCACTTGTTCGGGCGGTGATTGCGGTCAGCCGGGCACAGACGCACCGGCCAATCCGAAGCACCAAAAACGTCCAAAAAATCCTGAACAACCGTCGAACCCGTCGAACCCGTCGAACCCGTCGAACCCGTCGAACCCAGGCAATGCTGGCACATCAAGCCATGTCAATCCCAATCCATCGGACGGACCGAAACCAAATCCCCAGTCGAATGCCGTCCATTCTTCTGACGGTCCGCGGAACGGTGAGCGCCCGGTGATCGCACCTGGCGAAGGCGAATATCTGGTCGCCGGAACTGCTGACCAAATTCGCGCTGCCGAGGCCGTTGCCACGAAAGCCGGAGCAACCGTCCTTCGCCGCGAAAAACTCACGTCGCTCGGTGTTGGCATGATCGTTCTGGATCTCGGCGGCGGCAGCCTCGACGACCTGCGCAGAGCTCTCGATCAGAATGGCGTAAACGTATCGGTCGCGCGCAATTCCACCTACAAGCCTGCTGCCACCGTGCGGGTCTACGCGACCGATCTTGTCGGCGCCCAAACCATCGGCGAATGCGCGCCCCTGAAGGGGATCAAGATCGGCCTGATCGACGGTCCAATCGACCTGTCTCAGCCGACACTGAACGGCGTCTCGATCACGATCAATCGCATGATCTCGCCCGATGCCAAGGAGGGCAGCCTGTCACATGCCACCGACCTTGCTGCGTTGATCGCAGGAAAAGGCACCGCGCCCGGTACCGGCGGATTGGCACAAGGATCGCAAATCTATGCGGCGTCGGTTTTCGAACGGTCGCGCGACGGTGACGTGGCTCGGGCCGAAAACATCATTTCCGCCTTGGAATGGCTGATCGCCAACAATGTGCAGATCGCCAACCTGTCACTTGCCGGCCCGCGCAATGACGTGCTTGCCAGCATCATCGACCTGCCAGTCATGCGCGGCATCACCATGCTGGCCTCCGTCGGCAACGACGGCTCGCGCCAGGTTGCCTTTCCGGCATCCGACCCGAATGTCATCGGCATCACCGCCGTCGACGCCAACAAGCGCCGCTATGCAAAGGCAAACATCGGCGAGGGAGTGGATTTCGCCGCACCCGGCGTTGACGTTGCCGTCCCGAAGGGCGATGGCGCCACCTACCGGACCGGAACCTCGTTCGCCACTGCCTATGCAACGGCGATCTTCGCCCGCAAGCTTGCCGAAGGTGGCAATCCGGCCAGCGTAGACACTGAAAGCAAGTCTGCCGAAGACCTCGGCCAACCCGGCTTCGACGACAATTACGGCTGGGGCCTGCTGAAAATCAGCGGATGCAAAAAATAATTTGAACCTTTTGAGCTGCTCCCACGACTAACTTATTGAAGGGTCTGGGGCACAACTTTGTAATGAGTGTGGTCGGTTAATTTCACGGAACCCGGTTGTGTTGGGGAACTGTTGTGTTCGGGGCATCTTCAAGTTGATTGTAGCGCCTTCCTGTTAAGTGGTGTCTGTGTAAAGAGTTGGGTCAGGCTTACAGTCCGCGTCGGTCGGTGCGCGCTGCAGTGTTGCAGTGCAGGCATCGGCCGGCTGCGTAGGGTGGGTGTAAGTCATGAGTTCGGCGAAGGCCTGTGAGTGAGCGGTCCAACAGGACCGCTCCTCGCTTTTTTGTCTCACCTCTCCGCTCTCTCCCTTTTCCATGCCGCCCATTGCACTTTGGGGGCATTCATTGCTTGGCCATCTGCGGCCAAGCCGCTAGACATGCCGCAGCGTAAGTGTTGCAGAGGCATTCGGCCTCGGTTCCCCGTCCCCGACCGGAAGCCGCCATGCCCAGCACTGATCCGCAAGACCTCACTGGCAACCAGACGCCCTATGACGATCAGGGGCTCGCAACTCTGCCTTGGTCGGCGCTTGCGGATAAACTCACGCTCGCAGCCATCCTCCTGATCGCCGCGCTCTTCCGCCTTGCCTACGTGACCCAGCCACTCACCGACGCCTTCAGCTGGCGCGAGGTGTCGACCGCAATGATGGCCGACAACTTCCTGCACAGCAGTTGGAACATCTTTTACCCCGAAGTCAGCTGGACCGGACCCGGCCCAAGCTATCAGGGGCGCGAATTTCAGGTGCTCAGCTATCTCAGCGCTCTCCTGAACGCCGCGTTCGGCTGGCACGACTGGACGGGCCGCGCAGTCGCCTCTGCCTTCGGCCTGATCACCACATTTTCCCTTCACCGGCTGACCGCCCGCATCTGGAACGAAATCCACGCCCATGCGGCGGCGCTTTGCTATGCGATCCTGCCGGCGGCGGTGATGATCGATACGTCCTACCTGCCCGACCCGGCGATGCTTGCCCTCGTCACACTCGGCCTTTGGCTCTTCGTGCTCTTCGCGCAGACCCTGAACAGCGAGATCCTGATCTATGCCACTGCCAGTCTGACTCTCGGCGTCCTTGCCAAGCTTCCCGGCCTCAGCATCGCGCTTGCAATCGCGCCGATACTCGCAACCATTTCCCAAAGCGGCCACAGGTCCGAGACGCTGCGCGCGGCCCGATGGCTTGGCGCCGGGTTTCTGCTGGTCGTGATCTACTACGCCTGGGCGGTTTACCTCGGGCGCACCACGCCGCCCTTCCACGTCGCCGGTCACGGCTATATCTGGGAAGTCGGTCCGGGCGCTTTCCTGCACGACTGGTTCTATCTGCCAAGGCTTTGGCAAAAATCCGTCGGCTGGTTCTATGGCGTGCCGTTCCTTATCTTGATCGGTATTGGCCTCTGGAGCATCCCCAACGCGCAGACCTTCCGCCCATCTTCGCGAAAAGCCGCCATATTCGTGCATCTGCCACTTGTCTGGCTCTGCAGCGGCGTCTTGCTCTTCGCCATCGCCGCCCGCGAAATCTCGGCAAACCCGTGGAACCTGCACTACCTGAACGCCCCCCTCGCGATCTTCGCAGGACGTGGCGCCCTCGTCGCGCTTCAGGCCGGTGGGACCGCGATCTCGTCTGCTTTCGGGCTGGCGCGGCTTGCAACCCTCGTCGCGTCGGCCCTGATCTTCGCTACGCTGCCACTGCTGACGGCGATGAAGTTCCCTTATGCGGTGGATGGCCAGAGCCTTGGCGAAGCGCTCGCCGCTCAATCCGTTCCGGGTGATCTGATCATCACTGTCGCGCCGACCGTCGGCGACCCCGTCGCGATCTACTATGCGCACCGCCGCGGCTGGGTATTCCCACCCGGCGGCGGCAGCTCGGACTGGTCCGAACTCCTGCCAGACGGGCCAGACGCAATCACCGCCGTCACTGACTTGCGAGACAAAGGCGCCGACTGGTTCGCTGTCAGCAAGCAAGCGCGCGACAGTCTCGGGCAACACTTCATGGAGCATCACAAGAAGCTGCTGAAATGGCTGGACGAGAACGCCACCAAGACCGCCGATACCAAGGCATACCTGATCTATCGCTTCGGCAAATAGGAAACGCGGCCCGAAACCGGACCGCGCCTTGTCAATCGTTCCCTCAGAACGAGATGTTGTAGCTGACCCGCAGTCCGACTTCCGGCGTTGACCCATAGGCGGGCGACCCGATCGTCGCGCCGATGCTCAGGGTGTGGCGCGGATCAATGTCACGCATGAAATCCACGCCGATATAAGGACGGATCTCGTTGCGCTTCAGCGTCTGACCAGCGGCAAGCACGCCGGACCCCGGCAGTGTCGTCGTCCCCGTCAACATCACTTCGTCATAGGCGATATCAGCCTCGATGCCGGCTTCAAGACGCAGGCGGTTCTTGTCCGAGATTTTGCGTTCACCGCTCAGGGCCAGCGTTGCATAAGTCGACTGCACGGTCTGGCGGTCATACGATGCCGGGAACAGGGCGCTGGCGCTTTCCACATAGGCATCCTGACGGGTACGGACATGGGTGATCCCCATGCTCGGCGTCAGCAGCCAGTTACCACGTTCCAGACCGTAGCCGAGTTTTGCACTCACAACAGCCGTGTCGACAGTCGTTTCACCAACCGTGACCTGCACGTTGCTCAGGCCGACACCGCGACGGACCGAAATGTCGCTCTGACCCCAGCCAAGGTGCGCACTGGCCTGAAGCCCGGTCTTTTTGGAACCGCCTTCGCTATAGTCCGCCCACAGGCCGATCCCTGTCATCGACGACGACGAAACCGTGCTGTTGCCCGAGTTGCCCGCTCCGCCCAAC
>JBATMT010000605.1:0-4353 GCA_049289975.1 Paracoccaceae bacterium
AAATAGGCAGCTTGGAAGCATCGCCCGCGTAACAGTTGGCCCCTCGTGCGAGACCACTATGCCGTGAATGAGATTGAGCAGTTCACGCACATTGCCTTGCCAACTGAAATCCTTGAATGACTCCGCGACATCGGCATCGAGACCTGTGAACTGGCGACCCTCTTCCCGCGATGACTGCCGCAAAGCGTGCTCTGCTATAAGCACGACGTCATCTCCTCTGTCTCTTAAGGGAGGCATGTGAATTGCAATGACATGGAGCAGGTAAAACAGATCCTTGCTCAATCTGCCTTCTGCCACTGCCTGCCGAGGATCATGTTTGGTCGAACAAATGACGCGAGTGGGGGCTTGGGGCGATGGCGCCGTCTGAGTGGGATGCAGGATCATACCTTGAAGGACTTGTACGAGCCGGCCCTGAAGTGCCAGCGGCGTATCGCAGATTTCATCCAGGTAAAGCGTTGCGCCCCTGATTTGCATTCCCGCTCCGCCTGAGCGATGAGGCGATTGCACCTGAGACGGATTCAGGTGTTGGCCGGTTTCGAAATAAGCGGATGATATTGCGCAGCAATTCACCTTTACAAATGGTGCGGAAGATCGTGCAGACAGCTCGTGGATCGTTTTGCCGCACAGTTCCTTACCTGTACCGATCTCACCCGTGATGAACACTGGAGCGTGCGATGCGGCGGCTGATCTGATCTGTTTGTAAACGGCTTCCATGGCTGCAGACTTGCCTAGGAAGGTACCGGGCGGTGTTTGATCTTTGTCCTGTTGGTCTGCCTTGGATCCGCGGCGGGTTCGCAGAGCCTTGTCGATAGCTTGGAGAAAGCGCGCCTGGTCAAACGGATTTACCAGCAGTTCACTTGCACCAGAGCGCATTGCCTTGACCGCCAGACTGACGGAACGATCTGACGTAATTGCAATGATCGGTGTACCCGGCACGACCGCCAGTAGATCGCGGACAAGGTCCAGCCCGTCGCGATCAGGCAAGGCTATGTTGACGACAACGACCAGATGACGTTGTTGCCTAAAAGCTGTCAGTCCGGCAGTTGCCGTCGTCACGCTTGTTACTGATCGCCCTGCGGATTTTAGGAGCGACAGGTAAATCTGCTGGCGTGCCGGAGTGTCTTCTATCAACAGGATTTCTGCGGGTGACATCAGAACATGTCCCGCGAATTGTTTGAACGGTTGGCCGATGCTAAAGCGGCAGCAAAGAAATTGTAAGGTGCGGGCAACGCGCAGGGCGGGCAATCGACACCGTGAGTCCCAGCCTCAGTGCATTTTTCCACAGGCATAGGTTCAGAGTGAGACAAGCCACTGGCCAAGGCATTTGGCTCAGTTGATTGCCAGATAGTCCGATATGTATCCCGCCCGAACGTTCTGTTCGAAAAAATCATTTTGCCCGCCAACACGCGGAAATCCGGCAGCAAAGCCGAGGTCCGGTTCACGAAAAGTAGCTTCAATAGTAACTGTTTACGTCACTATTGGCTGTCAGCCAACTTGTCGGAATCGGCATATCCAAAGGTTAGCATCCAATGGACATAGGATGATGCTGTCAGGTGGGCGGGAGACCCATCGCCCTGAGGGCCACGGCGATTTCATCCAGAACGGCAGGGTCATCAATGGTTGCCGGAAGCTTGTATGCCTCCCCGTCGGCGATCTTTGCCATGGTCCCCCGCAATATCTTTCCAGACCGTGTCTTCGGCAGGCGATCCACGACACAGGCCAGCTTGAACGCTGCGACAGGGCCGATCTTCTGGCGGACCAACTTCACGCATTCTTCCACGACGGCTACATGAGATTTGGTCGCACCTTTATTGAGACACAAAAAGCCCAACGGCGCTTGGCCCTTCAACTCGTCAGCAATGCCGATCACTGCGCACTCCGCAACGTCTGGGTGACCCGCAAGCACTTCTTCCATTGCGCCGGTGGACAGCCGGTGACCCGCGACGTTGATCACATCGTCGGTCCTTGCCATGATGTAGAGGTAGCCGTCTTCATCGATGTACCCGGCGTCACCAGTTTCGTAGAACCCTGGGAAATGGCCGAGATAGCTTTTGCGGAAGCGCTCTTCTGCATTCCATAGTGTGGGGAGGGTCCCCGGAGGCAGGGGCAGCTTGACCGTGATCGCTCCCAGAGTTCCCGCAGGGACGGGATGACCACCTTCGTCCAGCACCTGAACATCGTATCCGGGCATAGGTACAGACGGGGAGCCGATCTTGACTGGCAGATGTTCGATTCCCATCGGGTTTGCTGCAATTGCCCAACCCGTCTCGGTTTGCCACCAATGATCGATGACTGGAACTTTCACGTGCCTTTGTGCCCACATGACAGTGTCAGGGTCGGCGCGTTCGCCGGCCAGATAAAGAACTCTCAGGTTCGAAATGTCATAATCGCCAATCAGGTTTCCTTCCGGGTCTTCGCGTTTGATTGCGCGCAGCGCGGTCGGAGCCGTAAAGAAGCTTTTGACTTTATGATCCTGAATGACCCGCCAGAAAGCCCCCGCGTCGGGGGTGCCGACGGGTTTGCCTTCAAAGACAATGGTCGTGCATCCGGCAATCAGCGGACCATAGCAGATGTAGCTGTGTCCCACGACCCAGCCGACGTCAGACGCAGCCCAGAATACGTCGCCCGTGCCGACATTGTAGATGTTGCGCATGGACCAGTTGAGAGCCACCAGATGACCTGCCGTTGGGCGGACAACGCCCTTTGGTGCTCCGGTCGTGCCAGACGTATAGAGAATGTAAGCTGGGTGATTGCCTTCAACTGGCACGCAATCGACGGGTTCGACCCCAAACTGGAAGGAATGCCAAGCAAAATCGCGGCCTTCGACCAGCGCCGCAACTTCTTGTTCGCGCTGGAAAATGACGCAAAATTCAGGCTTGTGCGTGGATTGTTCAATGGCTGCGTCGACCAGAGGCTTGTAATGGACAACGCGTCCCGGTTCGAGGCCGCATGACGCTGCGATGATGGCCTTCGGCTTTGCGTCATCGATTCTGACAGCAAGCTCGTTCGCGGCAAACCCGCCAAAAACCACCGAATGGATTGCTCCGAGGCGTCCGCAGGCCAACATCGCTTCAAGAGCCTCAGGTACCATCGGCATATAGATGATGACGCGGTCGCCTTTTTGTATTCCTTGCTTGCGCAAGGCGCCTGCGAATGTGGCGACGCGATCCCTGAGCTCGCGGTAGGTTATCTTGCGAATAGTGTGCGTGATCGGGCTGTCGTGGATTATTGCGATCTGGTCGCCACGACCAGCTTCAACATGGCGGTCAACTGCGTTCCAGCAGGTATTAACACGGGTGTCCGTGAACCATTCGTACAATGGTGCATTGCTGTCGTTGAGTGCACGCGTTGGCGGGGCGTCCCAATCAATGTCATTCGCGGCCTCCATCCAGAACCCTTCCGGGTCCTTTCTCCAGCCAGCATAAACATTCGAATAGGTACCCTGAGCTGCCATTGCAAAGCCTCCTCCAAAGCTGGCCGGACGTTAGGAAGGCGCGAGGAATGGTGCAATGGTGTTAACGGTAGCAGTCTGCCGACGCTTGCGGGAATTTGCAAAAAACGCCGATCAGGTACGGCAAATTTTTGCAAATTCCGTTACGAAAAAGACTAATTCAGCCTGCAAACCAAACTTTGCAAAGTTCAGTATGCGATTGCATGCCGTTGATTCGCTCAACTGTAATGAGTCACTGGGGTGCCCGCGATGGCCGACATGTTGAGAAGGCCGCGAGCGGTAATCGACGGAGTGACTATATGGGCCTTGTTGCCCATGCCCATGAGGACTGGCCCCACTTCCAATCCGCCGGCCCGCATCTTCAAGATATTACGGGCGGTATTGGCGGCATCAGTGAACGCGAAAACTAGAATATTGGCTGGATCGGCAAACCGGGCGTTTGGGAAGATGCGTGTGCGCAGTTCGGGGTCCAGCGCTGCATCCACGGACATTTCGCCATCGTAGTCAAAGTCGACACCCTTGCTATCGAGGATTTCGAGGGCGGCACGCATGCGTCTGCCCGAGTCTGTATCGAGGTTTCCAAAGTTTGAATGTGAGCAGAGGGCCACTTTTGGCACCACGCCAAATCTTCGAGCATGACGCGCTGCGCCGACGATTGTGAGGGCGACCTGCTCCGGTGTCGGAACAGCATTTACGTGGGTGTCGGCGACAAAAAGTGGGCCGTCTTCCTGAATCATCAGGCTGAGCGCGCCTTGAGGGGCCAAACCCTCCCGTCCGAGAACCTGGCGCACGTAGTTCAGGTGCCACAAATACTGTCCGAATGTGCCGCAGATCATGCTTTCAGCTTCGCCGCGATGCACAGCGACAGCAGCAATAGCCGTCGAATTCGTGCGCATGATGGC
>JBATMT010000606.1:0-2909 GCA_049289975.1 Paracoccaceae bacterium
TGTCTTCACCGCCGCCGCCGCGCTACCGGCTCCCGCATGGGCGCAGTCCGCTCCACCCGCCATGGCACGCCTTTTGAAACCTGTGCACGAACGCGATGACGTGCGCCTGTCGGCAGGGCTGGCAAAACTCGCCGAGACCGACCCGAGCCTGTCCGTCACTCAGGACGAAGCGTCCGGCCACGCACTCCTGCGCGTGCAAGGTGCCATGCATCTCCGCCAGACGCTGGCCCAGCTTGCTGACACGTTCGGGATTGAGGTCGAGGCCCACGCGCCGTCGCCGCGCTATACAGAAACCATCTCAAGCAAGGTCGATGAAACCTACCGCCACCGCAAGCAATCCGGCGGCGCAGGCCAGTTCGCCGATGTGACCATGACGGTCGGCCCGCAACCCCGGGGCGAGGGCTTCCGCTTCTCCGAAGTCGTCAAGGGCGGCGCAGTCCCGCGCAACTACATCCCCTCCGTCGAAGAGGGTGCCCGCGACGCGCTTGCCAAGGGTCCGCTCGGTTTCCCGGTGATAGACGTCTCGGTCACGCTGACCGATGGCAAACATCATGCCGTCGACAGTTCCGACTTTGCCTTCCGCACCGCCGGGCGGCAAGGCGTCAAGGAGGCACTTGGCAAGGCTGGCCCGGTCCTGCTGCAACCCGTCGAACGTGTGGACGTCCACATCCCCTCGATCTATTCCGGCGCGATGGTGTCGCTGATTTCCTCGCTCAAGGGGCAGGTTCTGGGCTTCGACCGTGACCCCACCTGCCGTGGCTGGGACATCTTCCGCGCGCTTCTGCCTGCATCCGCCGAGGAGGAGTTGGTCATGAACCTCGGCTCTGCCACTCAGGGCACCGCATGGCATGAAGCGACCTTCGATCACTACGAAGAGCTTTACGGCCGCGAAGCCGAGAAGATCAGCAAGGAACATGCCGAAGCCTGAGGCTTGACCCGACGCTGCGGACTGCGCTATCAGGCGCGCGGTCCGCAGTTCACCAAGGCGTCGCCGTCTCCGAGGCAATCGGAGAAGCTAAACCTGCGATATGGCATGACAGTCCGCTTGATCCTTCCACAGGCGCTCTGCCGCAAGTCGGCGACCACGGCTCCGGTTCTGGACCGGCACGAGCGTGTCGAAAGGACAAGACATGCCCCGCGATACCATCGCCCTGACCATCCGCGACCTGTCCGCTTTCACGCGGACGCTGCGCCGCGATCTGGCCGCCACGGACAGTTTTCCCGGCCATCTCGCTTTGATGAACATGCTGGCCCGCGCCGCCGGCTACGCCAACTTCCAGCACCTGCGCGCCACGCCAGACCATCTGACGGGCGACGCGCCAGACCCCGCGCCGGAACCTGACCGCAAGCTTCTTGACGCGGCCCTGCGTGTCTTTGACAGCCAAGGCCGCATGACTCGCTGGCCGACCCGCATCCCCGTGCAAAAGCTTTGCGTCTGGGTGCTTTGGTCGCACCTGCCGCCACGGCGAACCATGGCCGAGCCAGAGGTCAACATCACTATCGACAACTGGCACACCTTTGGCGACCGCGCCATCCTGCGCCGCTCACTGATCGAGCATGGACTCGCCACCCGCACCCCGGACGGCCGCGCCTATCGCAGGATCGAATCCGAACCTCCCGCCGAGGTTCTGGCGCTTCTTGGTGTGCTGTCGGCGCGCAGCAAATGAAAAGGGCCGCCCAACCGGGCGGCCCCTCGTGATCTTTCTGCCAGATCAGCGCTTTTCGATATCGACATAATCACGCTGCGTCGGGCCGACATAAAGCTGGCGCGGACGGCCGATCTTCTGGGTCGGATCGGCGATCATTTCCTTCCACTGGGAAATCCAGCCGACGGTCCGCGAAATCGCAAAGATCGGCGTGAACATCGACGTCGGGAAACCCATCGCTTCAAGGATGATGCCCGAATAGAAGTCGACGTTCGGGTAAAGCTTCTTCGAAACGAAGTAGTCATCCTCAAGCGCGATGCGCTCCAGTTCCTTGGCGACTTGCAGGGTGGGGTTGTTATGAACGCCCATCAGCTCCAGCACCTCGTCGGCGCTTTCCTTCATCACCTTGGCGCGCGGGTCATAGTTCTTGTAGACCCGGTGGCCAAAGCCCATCAGGCGCACGCCCGAGGTCTTGTCCTTGGCCTTCTTGATGAACTCCGGGATCTTGTCGACAGACCCGATGGAGCGAAGCTGCTCCAGCGCCGCCTGGTTGGCACCACCATGCGCCGGACCCCACAGACAGGCGATGCCTGCCGCGATACAGGCAAACGGGTTGGCGCCCGACGACCCGGCCAGACGCACGGTCGAGGTCGAGGCGTTCTGCTCGTGGTCGGCATGAAGCATCATGATGCGGTCCATCGCCTTCGCCAGCGCCGGCTGCACCACATACTCCTCGCATGGGACCGAGAAGCACATGTTGAGGAAGTTCGACGCATAATCGAGCGAGTTCTTCGGATAGACGAACGGCTGGCCGACCGAATACTTGTAGGCCATTGCAGCAATCGTCGGCAGCTTGGCGATCATCCGGATCGCCGCGACCTCACGCTGCCACGGGTCATTGATGTCGAGCGAGTCATGATAGAACGCCGACATCGCACCGACGACACCCACCATCGTCGCCATCGGGTGACTGTCGCGGCGGAACCCGCGGAAGAAGTTGTGCATCTGCTCATGCACCATCGTGTGCCGGGTCACGCGCTGCTTGAAGTCGGCCAGTTGCGCATCGGTCGGCAGTTCGCCGTACAGCAGCAGGAAGCAGGTTTCGAGATGCGACGATTTCTCAGCCAATTGCTCGATCGGGTAGCCGCGATACAGCAGTTCGCCCTTGTCACCATCAATGAAGGTGATCGTCGAGTCGCAGGCCGCCGTCGAGGTGAAGCCCGGGTCGTAGGTGAAAACATCGCCATCCGCGTACAGCTTGCG
>JBATMT010000607.1:0-6991 GCA_049289975.1 Paracoccaceae bacterium
TGGCGGCCTCGATGATCAACGGTGCCTTGATGTTCGAGGCGTTGCCTTTATTGATCACTCCTTCCATCGCGGCGGGGATCAGGATGTCGCACTCGTTTTCCAGAACGCGCGAGCCAGCCTCGGTGAAGGTGGCGTTCGGGTAGTCCTTGATCGAGCCGGTCTTGTTGATCCATTGGCGGACCTCTTCGACATTCAGGCCCGCGTCGTTCAGAAGTGCTCCATCGCGTTCGATGATCGCGATGATCTTGGCGCCGTCTTCTTCCGACAGGAATTTTGCTGCGTGATAGCCCACGTTGCCGAGGCCCTGCACGATGACGCGCTTGCCGTCGATCTCACCGGTCAGGCGCGCCTTGGCCACGTCTTCGGGGTGACGGAACAATTCGCGCAGAGCATATTGCACGCCGCGTCCCGTTGCCTCGACCCGGCCCTGAATACCGCCCGCATGTGGCGGCTTGCCGGTGACACAGGCTTTGGCGTTGATGTCGGTGGTGTTCATCCGCGCGTACTGGTCGGCGATCCACGCCATCTCACGCTCGCCCGTACCCATGTCGGGTGCGGGGACGTTCTGGGCGGGGTGGATCAGGTCGCGCTTGATCAGCTCATAGGCGAAGCGGCGGGTGATCTGTTCCAGTTCATGTTCATCCCACTGGCGCGGGTCGATGCACAGGCCGCCCTTGGAGCCACCGAACGGCGTTTCAACAAGCGCGCACTTGTAGGTCATCAGCGCCGCCAAAGCCTCGACCTCGTCTTGATTGACGCTGGTGGCAAAGCGGATACCGCCCTTCACGGGCTCCATATGTTCGGAGTGCACGGAGCGATAGCCGACGAAGGTTTCGATCTTGCCGCGCAGGCGCACGCCGAAGCGTACCGTGTAGGTCGAGTTGCAGACCCGGATCTTTTCCTCAAGGCCCGGGCTCAAGTCCATCAGCGCCACGGCGCGGTTGAACATGAGATCTACAGACTGGCGAAAGCTGGGTTCGCCCTGAGCGTTTGCCGACATAAGTCCTCCAAGACATGGTCGTTCCAAAAGTGCGCGAAATTTGAGCAATGCACGTTTCGTTCCGCGTACCCTATAGGCGTTTCGTTAGCACCTTTTGACGCTTTCACAACCCCGTATGACGCAAACAGCCCTATGTCAGGCGCTAACGGACATTCGTTTCTTTCTATCCCAAGAAACGCAGTGGTCTAACCCGATTCTTCTGACCCGCCCGCACCCCGAGAATCGGGGGATTTGTCTGTTTCGAACACCGATTGCTAACAATTGGTTAACGTATTCGAGGATTGTATCTGCAATCGCCGGATTGCGCGCTGCTGGCTCGCCGCAAGTGACGTTGCCTCAATTTTGCCGCAAGTCCAAACCTACTTTAGCCAGATATTGTGATGAAAAGGCTGCTGTAAGCCCGTGTTTTTGGCGGGAATGCGTACAGTAGCCAGAGAGAGGGTGCGAAATGTTGGGGAACGGGATGCCGTCGGAGACGAAGACCGAATTCTCATGGCTGCGCAAGGGTTTGATCCGTCAGGTGGATGAATTCCGCCGGAAGGAAGACGGGTCCTTGCTGATATTCGGACTGTTCTGCTTTGTCATGATGCTGATTCTCGCGGGGGTCTCGCTCGACCTGATGCGTTACGAGGAGCGCCGCACCACCCTGCAGAACACAACCGACCGCGCCGTGCTGGCCGCCGCTGACCTTCGTCAGACACTGGCGCCCAAGGATGTGGTCAAGGACTACTTCAAGAAGGCAGGCCTGCCGCCGCCGAAAGACAGTGACATCATCGTCAACCAAGGCACGTTCAGCGAGTGGCGGACCGTTCAGGCCAACACAAGCGAAGTGATGCCGACATGGTTCATGAACATGCTGGGCGTAAAGACACTGACGCCGATCTCGTCGGGGACTGCAGAAGAGCGCATCGGCAACGTGGAAATCTCGCTCGTGCTCGACGTGTCGGGCTCGATGAACTCCAACAACCGCCTGGTGAACCTCAAGCCCGCCGCGAAGGCCTTCATCGATCAGATGTTTGACACGGTGGAAGCCGGCAAGCTTTCCATGTCGATCATCAGCTATTCGGCGCAGGCTTCCGCTGGCCCCGACCTGATCAAATATTTCGCCACCAAGGTCGACAACGTCAACACGACCAATTCGGGCGATCCGACCGTTGCAACATGCATCGAGTTCGCCAGCGGCGATTTCGCCAAGACTGCTCTTGTGCCGAAGTCGACGCCGGTTGGCATGCCGCCGGGTCCGCTAGACACCCGCTACAAGCTGAACGGCCTTTTCGACCCGTTCTATACAGCCATGCTGAACACCGGCACCACCAGCACCTCGCTGACGCACTGCCCGCCGAACCTCGACACGTCGAATGGCTCGGCAAACAAGAACAACAACCGCAATATCATGGCTTTCTCTGGCGACCGCGCTGCGCTGAAGTCCAAGGTTGATGCGCTTGTCGCTTCCGGCAACACCTCGATCGATATCGGTGTGAAGTGGGGAGCGGGGCTGCTTGATCCGTCGATGGCGCCGGTCGTGACCAGCCTGATCGCCGAGGGCAAGGTCAATGCCCAGTTCGGTGGCCGACCGCTTGCCTACAAGAAGGCCAGCGGCCAGTGGAACGACGAAGTGCTGAAAGTCATCGTGGTGATGACGGACGGCGAAAACACCGCCGAATACCAACTGCGCGACAACTATAACGTCGGCAACAGCCTTCTGGTGCGCAACACCAGCAGCACCTATTCGTCGACCGACGTGAAGAAATACTCGCTGTGGGATGCCTCGCGCGGCCAATACTGGATTTTCGCAAAGAGCGCATGGCGCGCGACCGCTTGGGGTGCAAACGCCTCTGACGTTCCCGGCGACTCCACGGATACCGCTGTGAACATGACCTGGCCGCAAGTCTGGGCGTTGATGTCGGTCAACTACTTCGCGGACAACATCATCAGCCCGGTCTATGGCTCGACCGAGCGCAACAAGTGGCGCACCGGTACGACCACCAAGGCCACGACCTATATCGACTCCCAGAAGGACACCCAGACCCTGGCGATCTGTTCGGCGGCCAAAGCCAACAACATCAAGGTCTACACCATCGGCTTTGAGGCGCCCACCGCTGGCCAGACACTGCTGAAATCCTGCGCCAGCTCGCCGTCGCAGTTCTATTCGGTGGCCGGCCTGGACATCAAGAAGGCCTTCTCCTCGATCGCTTCGTCGATCAACAAGCTGAGGCTGACACACTGATATGGCCAGCTTCATGCAAAAACTCAAAAGCTTCTCCGGGCGCTTCAGGCGCTCGGAAGATGGCACCGCAACGATCCCCTTCGTGATCTTGTTCCCGATGTTCCTGATCATCGTGGTTTCCTCGGTCGAGATGGGTGTCCTGATGATCCGGCACGTGATGCTGGAACGCGCGCTGGACCTTGCGGTTCGCGATCTCCGGCTGGCGTTGTGGACGCCGACTGTCCCGGCCAATGCCGGCAACGAACTGCGGGCCCGGATCTGCAACTATGCAGGCATCCTGCCCAACTGTTCGAATGCGATGATGGTAGAACTGCGTCCGGTGTCGAAAACCACCTGGGCGCCGCTGTCTTCGGGGGCCACCTGCGTGAACCGGAACCTTCCGGTCAACGTCAACCCGACGCCGACGTTCGGCAGCAGCAACGAGCTGATGCTGATCCGTGCCTGCATCAAGTTCGATCCGCTGTTCCCGATGACCGGCGCGGGCTTCCATCTGCCGAAAGACAACACTGGCGCCTATGCGCTGGTGGCCACCACTGCGTTCGTCAATGAACCGAGACCTGGGACCTGATCATGCATAGTCTGCGTTTCATTTCTCGTTGGCTGAAGGCGCTCCGCGAAGACGAGCGCGGCACCGTACCGGTCGAAGGACTGTTGGCCTTCACCTTCCTTGCGTGGTGGTACATGGCCTCGTTCACCTTCTTCGACGCTTTCCGTCAGAAGAACATCAACCTCAAGGCCGCCTATACCATCGCCGACATGCTGTCGCGGGAAACCGGGCCGATTGCCGGGGACGCGACCAGCGTTCAGATCAACCAGACCTATGTCAACGGCCTGAACACAATGTTCGACTACCTCACGAACTCGCGTCAGGCGACATGGATCCGTGTCACCAGCGTCTACTGGGACGACAGCGACAACAAATATCGCGTCGACTGGTCCGCCACTTCTGGCACCGGCCATGACGAGATGACGACCTATGCGCTTCAGGCCTACAAGGACCGTATCCCGGTCATGCCCAACGGCGACACAGTTGTATTGGTCGAGACGTTCATGGCCTATACGCCGGTTTTCAAGGTCGGTCTGAACCCGCGCTGGTTCGAGACGTTCATCACCACTGCCCCGCGTTTCGCATCCTGCGTTCCGTGGCAGACCGATGGGTGCGGCACCGACAAGAATGGCAACTGGGTCAATCCCGACATGACGGATATTCCGCCGCCTGATCCGTGATCGGATCAAGGTGCAAAACAGCAAGCGGCCGCCGTCTCGGGCGGCCGTTTCTGTTTTCTGGCGCACAGAACCCATGCGAAGCGCCCATCTATGCGCAGTGGCCCACCTGCCCTACATTCCTGTCCAACAACGACGTTCACAGGAGACAGCCAATGTCGATCCGCCCCGTACTTGAAACCCGCCGCGCCCAGCCCACGATGGAGGGCGCCGGCGTTCACCTGCACCGCGCTTTTGGTTTCCACGACCCGAGCGAACTGGACCCGTTCCTGCTGTTCGATGATTTCCGCAACGAAAGCCCTGCCGACTATCTGCGTGGCTTCCCGTGGCATCCGCACCGCGGCATCGAGACGATCACCTATGTTCTGGCGGGCACCGTCGAACATGGCGACAGCCTTGGCAACC
Organism: Paracoccaceae bacterium; assembly: GCA_049289975.1. GTDB lineage: Bacteria > Pseudomonadota > Alphaproteobacteria > Rhodobacterales > Rhodobacteraceae > TMP-24. The sequence continues at coordinate 4,857 of JBATMT010000607.1, forward strand.
GGGGCAAGCTTGGTGCGGGCGACGTGCAGTGGATGACTGCCGGGTCAGGCATCATGCATCAGGAAATGCCGCTTGGAAACGCCAGAGGCCAGATGCACGGCTTCCAGCTTTGGGCCAACCTGCCCGGCCATCTCAAGATGACCGCGCCGCGCTATCAGGATGTGAAATCGGGCGAAATCCCTGAAATCATTGATGATGACGGCACGGTGGTCCGGGTCATCGTCGGTTCGTTCTGGGGCAAGAAAGGTCCGGTCGACGGTATAGCCGCCGATCCGCAGTATCTCGACATCTCGGTGCCGGCCGGCAAGAAGAAGACCTTCAAGGTCGACACCTATCGCCGTGCCTTTGCCTATGTCTTCGAGGGTGCGGGCCGTTTCACTGATGCAAGCCGACCCGAAGGTGTGCTGCTTGAGAAGGAAGTGCGCGGCGAAGAGGTCAATATTCGCGACATGAGCGGCAACCGTACACTGATCCGCTTTGGCACTGGCGACGAGGTGACGGTGCAGGCCGGGGCAGAGGGAATCCGCTTCCTGCTCATCTCTGGCGCGCCAATCGAGGAGCCGGTGGCGTGGCACGGACCTATCGTGATGAACACCCCCGACGAGATCCGTCAGGCTATGGCGGACCTCAGGAATGGCACGTTCATCAAGCCTGCCCACTGAAGCAACGCCGCGCCGGAGCGATCCGGCGCGGCGTCTTCATGCGGCGACGGTCTTTTCCACCATGGTGCAGTAAATCGCGCTGATTTCGTCAAGGGACAGCCGCCCGCCATCGCGAAACCATGTGTTCACACCGTTCAGCATGGCGATGATCGCCATTGTCGCCAAACGGATGTCGGGCGCGGTAAAGCACCGCTCGTTGCGGCCGTCCGTCAGAATCCGGCCTAGCCGATCCTCGTAGGCCCGGCGCAGCGCCTCGATCAACTGGAAGTTTTCGGGGCTCAGGTTGCGCAGTTCCATGTAGGACAGGAACACTTCGTCGCGGTGATCGCGGTTGTAGTCGATATGAAAGCGCACGAAATCGCGCAACCGCTCCCGCGGATCCGACGGCAACGCTCGCCCGTCGTAGGTGCGGATCAGCGTTTCCATGTGGTCGCGCAGCAGATCAAGCAACAAGGCTTCCTTGTCGGCGGTGTAAAGATAAAGCGCACCCGCCTGCACGCCGACCTCGGCCGCAATCTGGCGCATCGACACCGCTGCAAAACCGTGACGCGCGAAGAGGCTCAGTGCCGCAGCACGAATGCGCGGGCCGGTGATCTCGGAATGCGAACCGCTGCGTCGGGCCATGCGCCAAGGCTATATGAACGCACGTTCAATTGAAAGAGCGCCAAGTCTTGCCCGTGGTCCGGCTTGCGGCGCGGCCAGCACCGCTTTAGGGTCGGGCCGAGCCAAGAGCCCGGACCGATATGCGTTTCACTGCCTCCCTGACCTGCCTCTGCCTTGCGTTGCTGTCGGCATGCACACAGTTTCCGGCGATTGACCGCAAGGTCACTCCGGCGGTGGCGACAGCACCCTATCCGTCGCTCTTGCCGTTCGAGACGCTGGCGGCGGCATCGCCAAACGCCCCGGTCGTCGATCCGGCGGCGGCGCTTCTGGCTCAGGGTGCCGCGCTCACCGCAGCATCGCAACATTTGCAGGCGGCCCCGTGATCCTTGCCCGGCGCGTTGCATGGCCGCGTCCTATCGGCTAACACCGCCGCGTCAGGACGAGCTTCAGGAGATTTTCATGCCCCAACCGCTGAGACTAGGTATCGCCGGACTGGGGACCGTTGGAACCGGAGTCGTGAAGATCGTCCAGCGTCACGCCGACCTTCTGGAGCGTCGCGCTGGCCGAAAGATCGTGATTTCCGCCGTCTCGGCCCGGTCGCGCACCAAGAACCGCGACGTGGACCTGTCGGGCTACGCATGGGAAGATGATCCGGTCGCGCTCGCCAATCGCGACGATGTCGATCTGTTCGTCGAAGTCATGGGCGGCTCGGACGGCCCGGCGCGCACATCGACCGAGGCGGCCATCGCAGCGGGCAAGGATGTCGTGACCGCTAACAAGGCGCTGCTGGCCCATCACGGTCAGGTACTGGCCGAAGCAGCCGAGGCCAAGGGCCATGTGATACGCTTCGAGGCTGCCGTGGCGGGTGGC
>JBATMT010000608.1:0-3000 GCA_049289975.1 Paracoccaceae bacterium
GCATTGTGCCGCTCGGGCCGGGTTTGCACATCAAGGTATCCGTGATCCGCAGTGGCGCGGATCGTGCCGGGCAGATCAAGTTCATCGGCGGCACCGGTGCGTGCCCATTTGCGCAGGCGTTTCAGAGCCACCTTGATATTGCGGGTGCCAAGTTCGACCTGATCGTCGAGGTTGCGGAATTCGCGCTTGTCCCAGACCTTGACCGCCCTCTGGTTGCGGCTTTCAGCCTGTCCGATCCGGACACCTTCGGGATTGTATCCATAGGCACCGAAAGGTGAGGTCCCGCCAGTGCCGATCCATTTGTTACCGCCCTGATGGCGGCCTTTCTGCTCTTCGAGGCGCTGACGAAGCGTCTCCATCAGCTTGTCGAAACCACCAAGCGCCTGAATCTGTTCCTTTTCCTCGGCTGTCAGTGTGCGTTCGATCAGCTTCTCGAGCCACTCTGCAGGAATCTGCACGGCCTCCATCACCTGCTCGGCGGTTATCTTGTCCAGCCCCTGAAAGGCCTCGGAAAAGGCGCGGTCGAAACGGTCGAGATGACGTTCATCCTTCACCATTGCGGTGCGGGCGAGGTAGTAGAACATCTCGACATCGTAGGTCGCAATGCCCAGCGACATCCCCTCGAGAAACGCCAGATACTCCCGGAGCGACACCGGGATGCCTGCTGCCCTCAACCGTTCGAAAAAGGGCAGGAACATCGGTCTAAAGCAGCTTTTCGACGATGATGGTCAGGAAAAGGCCAATGATGGCGAATAGTATAGCATGGGCCGCAGCATACTGGGCAATGTCGAAGCGCGTGCCTTGGCGGCGGCGTGCACGGCTGGCTCCAAGGAGCGCGCCAAGGATGACAGCGGCGATGACAATCATGGGGTGGTCTTTTCCGTGGGGGCGGCAAGCGCCGCGATAGACTGAAGACGGCGCCTGACATCAGCGTCGCTGGCCATGCCATAGCGCGCCCATCCCAGACTGTCGAGCCTCAGGCGCGCGGCTGCGTCGGCCTGCCCCATGCGTTCAAGAGCCGTCGCCTTTACCATCATCAGGCCAGCCAACAACGAGGCATTTTGCGAGCGTGTCGCTGCGGGCAGACTGGTGTCGACAAGGGCGATTGCCCGGTCTGTGTTGCCGGTGGCCAGCGCAAATCCGGCAAGCTGGAGGTTGGCGTGGGCGGCATAGATCGGCAGGCGTTCGGCATTGAAAAGGGCGGCTGCGTTCGAGAAGGCGGCGAATGATGTCTCGGCGTCAATTCGTCCGGCGATCCGTCCAAGGGTCAGCCACGCAAACCCGGTGCGGTGATCTTGCCAAGGTTGCGCTATAGCCAGCGCCTGTTGCGCGGCCGCAATGCGAGAACTCTGATTTCCACGGGCACCAAGGGCGCGCTCGATGGCGTCCTTGAAGTCGCGCGGGGTGGGCGGCAAGGGATTGCCCGGGCGTTCTCCCGACGGGTTGTTGGCCGCGAGAATGGCGGGCAGGAGAGTCGCAACCTCGGCCTTGCTCATGCCCGGCGACAGTTGCGGCGAGTAGGTCGCCCGGAGCATCAGCATGTCAAAGCCGGTCAGGACAGTATGGATGTTGTCGTCGTTGAAGACCGAGTCTGGCAGCCTGAAAAGGTCGTTCAATGGACCGAGTGCCTGGGCAAGTTCTTCATTGAGGCAGTCGCGGACCTCTTGCGGGGCGACGTCAGAGGGGATGAAGACCGCGGCGGTGGTGCGGGTCTGATATGTGGCCCAGTCAAGGACATCTCCGCGTGCCCGGCGGTATTCTGACCAAGAGCGAACACGGGGCGCGACGAAGCAGGCCGCGTTTGGTGCGCGCGCCTGCATGGTACGGCGGGGAAGGAATTCGATTGTTATCGAGGCGTTGGCGTTGGATGTGGACGATATGGCGACGCCGGCTTCGGCCCGAAGTCTCGAGAGCGTTACCGAAAGGTCATGCGCTGCGGTCTGGGGGACAGGGCCGATCATACGGACAGTCACCGGGCCTTCGAACCGAGAGAAACCTTCAATTTCGCGCCCGCTTTCCAGCCGGAACGACAGATCGAGGAAATCCTGCGCCATGTCGTAATTGGAGCGTGCGGCAGGCTCCGGGGTGGCGGGGCCAAAAGTCCGCATCGGCGGCAGGGCCGGGCCTGACGGTGAGGGAGCCCCGGACGGGGCCAGCGTCACGCAGGCTGACAGCCACAGCGGCAAAACGAGTGCGGAGGCGATCCTCCGCAAGGTTGTAGGGTATTGGCCTGTCATGTCGTCCTGCCTGCTTTTGGAGCGACGCTAGTCGCTTCCTTGCCAAAAGCGAAGCATGTTCATGACCGCCGCGGCGTGGCGACGCTGCAATGGGCTCGATTGCCCGCGAGTCTTGCTATCGCTGCGAGCGCGCCATGAAAGCCAATCGCTCGAACAAGGACACATCCTGCTCGTTTTTCAGCAAAGCGCCATGCAAGCGCGGCAACAGGTTCTTTGGGTCTTTCTTCAAATCCTCGGGACCGAGATCTTCGGCAAGCAGAAGTTTCAGCCAATCCAGAACCTCAGAGGTCGATGGCTTTTTCTTCAGACCCGGCGTTTCACGGATTTCGTAGAATTGCGTCAGGGCTGCTGTCAGCAGGCTTTCCTTGATGCCGGGGAAGTGGACATCAACGATCTTCTTGAGGGTCGTCGCGTCAGGGAAGCGGATGTAATGAAAGAAACAGCGGCGCAGGAATGCATCCGGCAATTCCTTCTCATTGTTCGACGTGATGAGGATGATCGGCCGATGCTTCGCGCTAACCGTCTCGCCGGTCTCGTAGACGTGGAATTCCATCCGGTCGAGTTCTTGCAGCAAGTCGTTCGGAAATTCGATGTCGGCCTTGTCGATCTCGTCGATCAGCAGGACGACTTTCTGTCCGGCTTCGAAGGCCTGCCAAAGCTTGCCCTTGCGGATATAGTTGCGGACGTCGTGAACGCGGGCGTCGCCCAACTGGCTGTCGCGGAGGCGGCTGACGGCATCATATTCGTACAGACCCTGCTGCGC
>JBATMT010000609.1:0-2684 GCA_049289975.1 Paracoccaceae bacterium
GATCACGACCGTGCGGGCGGCTACTGGGGTGCGGTCTACGCCTTTTGCGCCGTCAAAGGATTGCAGGTTGTCATCGACGGACCCGTAGGTTGCGAAAACCTTCCAGTGACCTCAGTGCTGCATTACACCGACGCACTGCCACCGCATGAGTTGCCCATTGTAGTCACAGGGCTGGGCGAAGAAGAACTGGGCCGCGACGGTACCGAAGGTGCCATGCGGCGCGCATGGAAAACCCTTGATCCGGCGCTGCCAGCAGTTGTTGTAACCGGTAGCATCGCCGAGATGATCGGTGGTGGCGTCACGCCAATGGGAACGAACATCCAGCGATTCTTGCCCCGCACGATTGACGAAGATCAATGGCAAACAGCCGACCGTGCGATGACGTGGATTTTCTCTGAATTTGGCATGACCAAAGGACGTATGCCGTCCGAGACCAAGCGGACAGATGGCGCCCGGCCCCGCGTTAACATCGTTGGTCCCATGTATGGCACCTTCAACATGGCCTCAGACCTTCACGAGATCCGCAGGCTTGTCGAAGGGATAGGCGCCGAGATCAACATGGTGATGCCGCTCGGCGCGCATGTCGCCGAGATGCGCAATTTAGTCAACGCTGATTTGAACGTGGTGATGTACCGTGAATTCGGGCGCGGTCTGGCCGAGGTCTTGGGTAAGCCATATCTGCAAGCACCTTTCGGCATTGACAGTACGACGAAGTTCCTACGCAAGCTCGGCGAACTGCTGGCGTTGGATCCCGAACCCTTCATCGAACGCGAGAAGCATTCCACGCTCAAACCCGTGTGGGACCTGTGGCGATCGGTTACGCAGGATTTCTTTGCGACAGCAAGTTTCGGGATCGTCGCCAACGAGACTTATGCGCGCGGGATCAGAGCCTATCTGGAAGGCGATCTCGGGTTGCCTTGCGCATTCGCGGTGGCGCGGGTGCCAGGTAAGAAAACCAACAACGAGGCTATTCGCAACTTGCTCAAACTGCACCGCCCACTTGTGGTGATGGGATCAATCAATGAGAAGATGTACCTCGCAGAAATGAAGGGCGGCTTCGGCCCTGCCCCCAGCTTCATTCCGGCATCGTTCCCCGGTGCGGCCATTCGCCGTGCCATCGGGTCACCAATGATGGGTTATTCCGGTGCAGTCTGGCTGTTGCAAGAGGTTTGCAACAGCCTTTTTGACGCGCTCTTCCAAATTCTGCCGCTGGGTTCCGACATGGACTCGGCAGCCTCCACGCCAACGACTCTTCGCCGCGATTTCCCTTGGGATGCAGACGCGCAGGCTGCGCTGGACCGAATTGTAAACACACACCCGATCCTGACCAGGATCAGTGCCGCTCGGTCGCTTCGTGACGCCGCCGAAAAGGCTGCACTCGATGCAGGGGCAGAGCGGGTGGTGCGTGAAACTGTAGAAGGCCTGATCGGGTCGGAAGTTCTGCAAAACGAGGGAGGAAGGACATGAGTGACTTCACTGCCAATGCTGATCTCAGCAAGGTCAAGCGACTGAACAAAGTTGAGTACTTCGTTTACTTCGCGCTGCTCTTCAGCGTCGCGATTTTGCCCCACATCATTGGCTGGCTGTATCAGGTCGCTCGGCACGGAAAACTGCCAAGACTTGGACCGATAACCCGGGCGCTGAAAGATGCGCGGGCCGTCGTGCCGATGATCTTCTGCGGGTGAGCCCGCACACAGCTTTCGTGACCCCGGTGACGGGTTTTCGAAACATCGGAGGGGCATTCTGCCCACCGTGGCCCGGCCGCAGGGAGTGCGGCGTCAGTCCGAATATCCGGAGGATACTATGGCTGATAAAACTGACCTGTCTTTCACAGGTCTTACGGACCAGCAGGCGCAAGAACTGCACTCGGTCTATATGAGCGGGCTTTGGTTGTTCGTAACCATCGCTGTGATCGCTCATGTGGCCGTGTACATCTGGCGTCCGTGGTTCTGAGGGGGAAACAGAGATGAGCAAGTTCTACAAGATCTGGCTGATTTTTGATCCGCGCCGCGTGTTTGTGGCGCAGGGGGTCTTTCTCTTCCTTCTGGCAGTGATGATACACCTCGTGTTGCTGTCGAACCCTGCCTACAACTGGTTGGACATTGCAGCCGCCAAGCACGGTTACATTGCGCCAGCGGCAGAGGCGACCACTCCCTGACGGAGTCTAACCCCGATACGGGCGGCAAACCCTGTCGCCCGTATCTAATGATCGCTCTGAAAAGAACATACGGCGGCTCGGGCGCAGGTGCTGCGCTCAACTCGTGATCCGTCACATCGCGGAGAGGGAAGCATGGCACTGCTCAGCTTCGAACGAAAATACCGCGTGCCGGGTGGCACGCTGATCGGTGGGAACCTGTTCGACTTCTGGGTCGGGCCGTTCTACGTCGGATTCTTTGGGGTCACGACCTTCTTCTTCGCGGCTCTCGGCACAATGTTGATCCTTTACGGGGCAGCAATGGGGCCAACATGGAATCCCTGGCTGGTGTCGATCACCCCACCGCCCATCGAAAATGGTCTGGGCTTCGCGCCTATGATGAAAGGCGGGCTGTGGCAGATTATCACGGTTTGCGCAGCAGGCGCCTTCATAAGTTGGGCGCTGCGCGAGGTCGAGATATGTCGAAAACTCGGCATCGGGCTTCATGTGCCCATGGCTTTCGCCGTAGCAATCTTTGCCTATCTGACGC
>JBATMT010000610.1:0-1912 GCA_049289975.1 Paracoccaceae bacterium
CTTTTATGATGTGACCGCCCCCCGACGGCATTGATGTGCCAAGGTGGGTCTGCGACGATCCACAAAGGAGAGCGGTCATGTCGGAGATTATCACGGTCGGACTCGATCTGGCGAAGAATGCGTTTCAGGTCCATGGGGCTGACGCCTCGGGGCGGGCGGTCCTGCGCAAGAAGCTGAGGCGGGATCAGGTGCTGGCGTTCTTCAGCCAACTTGGGCCTTGCGTCGTCGCGATGGAGGCTTGTGGCGGAGCCCACTTCTGGGGCCGTGAGATTGGCAAGCTAGGCCATGACGTGCGGTTGATCCCGCCCGCCTACGTCAAGCCTTTCGTCAAGCGACAGAAGAATGATGCCGTCGATGCGGAAGCGATCTGCGAAGCAGCACAGCGACCGTCGATGCGCTTCGTGCCGGTGAAGAGCGAAGAGACGCAGGGTGCCGCCAGCGTCTTTCGGGTCCGGGAACTGTTGATCCGACAGCGAACCCAGGCGATCAACGCCTTGCGCGGCCACCTGACGGAGTTCGGTCAGGTGGTACCCAAAGGGGCCGCGAATGTCGCCCGCCTCGTAGCCATCGTCGATGATCCGGAAAGTGGCCTGCCAGCTCAGGCTGTTGCGACATTGCGAGTTATGATCGGCACCCTTGCCAGCTTTGACGCACAGATCGCAAGGCTCGATACCGAGATCAGCCATCGCGCCAAAGAGGATGTCGTGGCCCGGAGGCTGATGACCATTCCGGGCATCGGCCCGCTGATCGCCACGGCCATCGCAGTCCTGGCCCCGCCGCCGGAGACGTTCCGCCGGGGACGGGATTTTTCCGCCTGGCTTGGCCTTGTGCCACGCCAGCACTCGACGGGCGGCAAGCAGCGCCTCGGGGCGACGACGAAGATGGGTGAGCGCTCCTTGCGGCGCCTGCTGATCCTCGGGGCGAACAGCGTCATCATCAAACGACATGTCCATCAGACAGCGCGGCCCGGTACATGGCTGGCGGGGATGCTGACGCGCAAGCCACCGATGCTGGTGCGGGTGGCGCTGGCCAACAAGATGGCGCGTATCGTCTGGGCGTTGATGGTGAAAGGCGAAGAATACCGGGCTCCGGCCATGGCGGCGTAGGCCGTCCAGCGGTCTGGGGACGTCGGAGCGAAAGAGGGCAAGGAGCAGTTTGGCGCAACGGTCGTGAGACGGGATCAGAAGAACCAGCCTGCAACAAAGTGCCATTGAGCACGCGGCGTTGATTTGGGGTCTGATCCGCGAACACCATACGGGCCCGCGGCATATGTAAAGCCGCATCTTGAGGCCGGACATATGTCAGCACCCGACAACGCGTCAATCAAAGCTTCAAAGTCCCTCTTGCGCTAAGGGCGGTTACATATGTTGCGTAACTCACGCGTGCCGCATGACAGCCCCTTCCCCAGTTATTGTCAGCCCACGCGGATGATCTCGGCGGTGCCGAGTGCGTTGAAGCGGTTTATGAGGGCGACGCGGATCTGAATTTCGGCGGTTTGACTGTCGGGGTGTCTTGCGGCGATGCGTTCTCCGAAGGCTTTCAGGCACCGCATCTTAGCCTCGATCCGGCTTCGGGCATGGTACCCGGTCCAGCGCTTCCAGAACGCCCGACCGTAGTGGCGAGTGGCGCGCAGGGTTTCGTTTCTGGCGACTGCGGCCTGGCAGTCCTCTTTCCACGCTCGCCCGTTCTTGCGGACCGGGATGATTGCGGTGGCCTGCCGGTCGATGATCGCCGTATGGCAGCGGCGGGTGTCATAGGCCCCATCAGCGGTCACCGTGCCGATCTCTTCACCCTTGGGGATCTGCTCGAGCAGTTCTGGCAGCACCGGGCTGTCACCGTCGCTGCTGGGGGTGAACTCTACAGCGCGGATGTCCGAAGTGGCCGTGTCCATGGCCAGATGGACCTTGCGCCA
>JBATMT010000611.1:0-2062 GCA_049289975.1 Paracoccaceae bacterium
GATCGTATTGCGGGTCAGCTCCAGCCACGAGGAGCAGCCCATGTCGTGATACCAAAGGTCGCGCGTTACCCCGGCGGGATTGTCACGCAGGTGCAGGTAATTGTCCCACGCCTCGGGTGCCGCGCCATCAGCGGGGCGGTCAAGATAATCGGACGCGCCGTAATAGTAGAACTCGCGCCGGTCACGGGTGCCGCAGAGAGGGCAGTTGATGCGCATTCCCTTCCCTCCTAGTGCAGGTTGTGCTGGCTGCCGGTGCCTTCTTCGTCGAGAAGGTGTCCGGTGGCGAAACGGTCGAGGCGGAAGCGGCGGGCGTATTCATGGCTTTCGCCGGTGGCCATCAGATGGGCCATGCACCACCCTGAAGCCGGTACGGCCTTGAAGCCGCCGTAGTTCCAGCCGCAGTCGAGGAACAGCCCGTCGACGTGGGTCTTGTCGATGATGGGCGATCCATCGGGCGACATGTCCATGATGCCTCCCCAAGAGCGCAGCATCTTTGCCTTGCCGATCATCGGCATCAGCGTCATGCCTGCTTCCATCACATGCTCGACCATCGGCAGGTTGCCCCGCGCGGCGTAAGAGGCGTAGAAATCCAGGTCGCCGCCAAACACCAGACCGCCCTTGTCGGACTGACTGATATAGAAGTGGCCCATCCCGAACGAGATTACATGGTCGATCACCGGCTTCAGCCCCTCGGTCACGAAGGCTTGCAGGATGTGGCTTTCGATCGGCAGGCGCATTCCGGCCATCGCCGCCACCTGACTTGAGCGACCGGCAACGATGATCGCGACCTTCTTGGCGCGGATTGCACCGCGTGTCGTCTGAACGCCCCGCACCTTGCCGTTTTCAATGTCGATGCCAGTGACTTCGCAATTCTGGATCAGATCGACGCCGCGCATGTCGGCGCCGCGCGCATAGCCCCAAGCCACCGCGTCATGGCGGGCCGAGCCTCCGCGTCGGTGCAAGAGCCCACCATAGATCGGGAAGCGGGTCTGTTCAAAATCGAGATAGGGAAGATGCCGCCGCACCCCTTCGCGGTCCAGAAGTTCGGCATCATCGCCTTGATTCAGCATCGCATTGCCCCGGCGCGCAAAGGCGTCACGCTGGCCGTCGGAGTGGAACAGGTTTATCAGACCACGCTGCGAATGCATGACGTTGTTGTTCAACTCGCTTTCCATGCCCTCCCAGAGCTTCATGGAATGCGAATAGAACTCCTGATTGCCCGGCAAGAAATAGTTGGCACGGACGATTGTGGTGTTGCGGCCCACGTTGCCGCCGCCCAGATAACCCTTCTCCACCACCGCGACATTGGTGATGCCGTGATTCTTGGCGAGATAGAATGCCGTCGAAAGACCGTGGCCGCCGCCGCCGATAATGACCACGTCATATTCGGGCTTCGGATCAGGCTCGCGCCACGCCGGTTTCCAGCCCTTGTTGCCAAAGAGCCCTTCGGTGATGACCTTCAGTCCGGAATAGCGCATCGACTGCCTCCCTTCCCGAACCGCGCGGCTCGGGGCTTTTTTCATTTTCTCGCCTGTCAGGCGCAAAAGTCCAAGCAGTTTTCCGACAAATCCGCGTCGTGAACGGATTTTCAGGTACATACATGAATGGTGGGCGCCGAAAATGAAAAAGGCGGCCCGCAGGCCGCCTTTCCAGTGTTCGGGGTCGAAAGGCTCAGAGGCCCTTGGACTGATAGGTTTTCGCCACGCGGTCGATGGCCACGATATAAGCCGCGACGCGCAGGTCCTGCACATCGTTGCGGCCATGCCAGACCTGGCGCATCGCCTGATAGGCCGTCCGCATCGTGTCATCGAGACCCGAGCGCACCAGCGCCAGTTCGTCGGAGCCTTGCAGGAATTTCTCCTTGAAGCCTTCCGACAGGCTCCATCCCAGTCCTTCGTCCGACGACAGGCGCTCCAGTTCCTCGACCATCAGGCGCGACCGGGCTTCTTCGGCGCGGCGCTGCATGCGGCCAAAACGGATGTGGCTGAGGTTCTTGACCCATTCGAAGTAGGAAACCGTCACGCCGCCGGCATTGGCATACATGTCCGGAACGATCAGCACG
>JBATMT010000612.1:0-2548 GCA_049289975.1 Paracoccaceae bacterium
GGGCAGCGCCGACATATTCGGCTTCCAGACGCTCTGCCACTTGGCCCTTCAGGGCCTCAAGGCTTTCCGCATTGAACTTCTTGGCCATCTCGTCGTCGATCTCGGCGGCTTTCGGGCCATTGACCGACTTGATGGTGCAAGCGAACACGGCAGCCTTGCCGGCCAGATGCGCGGCACCATAGGCTTCCGGGAAAGTCACGTTGACCGACACTTCGTCGCCGGCCTTGGCGCCGACCAGTTGCTCTTCAAAGCCCGGAATGAACGACTTCGAGCCCAGCACCAGCGGATAGTCCTCGCCAGCGCCACCTTCGAACGGCACGCCATCGACCGAACCCTTGAAGTCGATCACGACCTGATCGCCATCCTTGGCTTTCGAGCCCTTCTTCTTCTCTTCGAAGGACTGTGCCGACTTGGCAAGGTTTTCCAACGCCTCAGTGACAGCCTTGTCCTCGGCCTTCACCACGAGCTTCTCAAGCTTGACCTTCGACAGGTCGACTTCCGGGATTTCGGGCAGGGTTTCGTAGGTCATCTCGACCACAACATCCTGGCCCTCTTTCCAGCTTTCGCCGCCCTTCATCTCGACCTTCGGCTGAAGTGCCGGACGATCGCCCGACTTGTCGAAATGATCCTTCATCGCGCCGTCGATGGCTTCTTGCATCGCATCGCCCATGATGCGCGCGCCAAAGGTTTTCTTCAGCATCGGAAGCGGCACCTTACCCTTGCGGAAACCTTTGATCTCCACTTCGGGCTGAGCTTCGAGAAGCTTTTCCGTCACTTTCGCATCCAGCTCGGCGGCCGTCAGGGTGATGGTATAGCCGCGCTTCAGTCCGTCCTTCAGGGTCTCGGTGACCTGCATTCCTTCGTCCTTCTATCCTATGGTGCGGGTGGAGGGACTTGAACCCCCACGCCGTGAGGCGCCAGAACCTAAATCTGGTGCGTCTGCCAATTTCGCCACACCCGCATATCCAAAGGGAGCCGCCCCGGCCAAGGGCCACCCCCCAAATCCGCGCCCTTCTAGCAAGAAGATAAGGGCGATGCGAGCAGAAAAGTTGTGCAAATGACCCCTCTGGAAAACTGCTACGTCAACTCAATTTTGACAAATTTGCCTGCACAAATGCTCAGACCACCAAGGGGAGAGCATTATGCTCATGCAGTCCGACGACAAAATGGTCAGCCAAGCCGTTGAAGTTCAACTGGCACAGCGAACGCGTGGCGTCTCGTCAGGCACTATCGTGGCCACGCTCGAAGGCTATCTTCCCGTGGAATTCCTCTCGATCGGTGATCGGATCGTGACCCGCAACGGCATGCGTATCCTGCGCCGAATCTCGGTCCAGCGCTACTCCGGCCCCGCCGTCCGCATCACCGCCTCGGCCCTTGGCCATGATCGTCCCGAACAGGATCTGACCCTGCCATCCGACACACTCGTTCTTGTCCGGGACTGGCGCGCCCAGACACTCTTTGGCGAGGATCAGGCGCTGGTGCCGGTCGAACGGCTGGTCGATGGCGAATTCATCGCGCCGGAAAAGGCACTTGGCATGCGCCTTTACGAACTCACTTTCGACGAGCCGCAAATCGTCTATGCCGAGGGCGTCGAACTTTATTGCGGCGGGATGGCAGAGAAAGAGCCTGCGCCCGACCAGCAGGAATCTGCAAAGGCTTGAGCAAAGGCCAACTCAGCTTCTCTCCTGCTCTTCGTCATGCAATCCGTCGCCCAACTGTTCTTGCCGACCCTTGACCGCACAGAGCCTGCACATCCAGGCGATCTTCGGCACTCGGTTAAAAACTGGTAAACGAATTTTATCATCCCACTGATATTGCTATATTTTAAGTTTTGTCCGCGCGCGGACAAACAGCGCCTTTGCCCCAATTCAACGCACGACATGGCTCTGATCAACCGTCAAGGTCGATCGCTTTGTGGCGTTTGCATGGACCGCCAGACCATGACAACCGGCACCGCCAGTTCGGGCAACACGCCATTTGCGAACAACAGGCAAAGGCCACTCGCCTCCGAAATCGGTGTGCCTGGCGGCTTCAAACGCCCAGATCCCGAAAGACCGCAGGCAATTGTTCGGGCAAATCCTCGGCAATCAGCCCCGGTCCGAACTTGCGGGCACATTCCACATGCAGCCACGCCCCGGTCTCTGCCGCCGCCATCGGATCAAACCCGCGCGCCAAAAGTCCGCCGATGAAACCCGCCAGCACATCGCCCGACCCTGCTGTCGCCAGCCAAGGTGCCGCACGTTCATAGTGGGCAGAGTTGATCGAGCAGCGGCCCGACGGATCGGCAATTACCGTATCCGGCCCCTTGAACAGCACCACGCACTCCGCCCGCACCGCCGCCTCACGCGTCGCATCCACCTTGGAATAGGCAGGGCCATTGGTCGCCGGGGCAGCCAGCTTCTCGGCAATATCCGGGAACAGCCGCGCAAACTCCCCCGCATGTGGCGTCAGCACGCAAGACGAGTGCAGACGTGCGAACAAGCCCGGATCTCTCGCCAGAATCGTCAGCGCATCCGCATCAAGCACCGCTGGTCGGGGTTCGCCCCCA
>JBATMT010000613.1:0-1541 GCA_049289975.1 Paracoccaceae bacterium
GTGTAGGGCGGGGCGTGACGTAGTGGGAGTTCGCATAGATGCGGATCTTGTCGAACTGGTCGGTCTTGTGACCGGTAAGCGGGTCGAACTCGGTGATGCTTTCCAGGTCCTCGCCAAAGAAGGAAAACCGCCAGGCGCGGTCTTCGAGGTGGGCGGGCCAGAGGTCGATGGTATCGCCCTTGACGCGGAAGGCGCCACGCTGGAAGGCGGCGTCGGCGCGTCGGTATTGCTGGGCGACGAGCTCGGACAGGAATTTGCGCTGGTCGTAGAGTTTGCCGGCCTCCATGTCCTGGGTCATGGCCGAGTAGGTTTCGACGGAGCCGATACCGTAGATGCATGACACCGAGGCGACGATGATCACATCGTCACGTTCCAGAAGCGCGCGGGTGGCCGAGTGGCGCATCCGGTCGATCTGTTCGTTGATCTGCGATTCCTTCTCGATATAGGTGTCGGTGCGGGCGACGTAGGCTTCGGGCTGATAGTAATCGTAGTAGCTGACGAAATATTCGACGGAGTTGTCGGGGAAGAAGCCCTTGAACTCGCCGTAAAGCTGGGCCGCAAGTGTCTTGTTGGGGGCAAGGATGATGGCGGGCCGCTGAGTTTCCTCGATCACCTTGGCCATGGTGAAGGTCTTGCCGGTGCCGGTTGCGCCGAGAAGCACCTGATCCCGTTCACCTGCATTCACGCCGTTGGACAATTCGACGATGGCCGTGGGCTGGTCGCCCGCCGCCGTGAAGTCGGTTTTCATGACAAACCGCCGCCCGCCCTCGAGTTTGGGGCGAGTCAGAACCTCGGGCCGATGCATCGGCATGTTGGTGTTGTTGTGGGGCATGGGGCGATTCCTTCCGGTTCGACAGATTTGATCTGTTTTTGTTCCGGTTCAAGGGCACATGGTGCTATGCGGGCCTCTTGCGTCCTGCGTCGACATTTTCGATAAGGGGCCAAGAGTTCGGAGGACAGACATGCGTGCCCGTATCTACAAGCCTGCCAAGACCGCGATGCAGTCGGGAACAGCCAAGACCCACCTGTGGGTGCTGGAGTTCGGTCCGGCGGATCAGGTGATTGACCCGTTGATGGGGTGGACCGGTTCGAGCAACACGCAAGCGCAGGTCAAGCTGCGGTTCGAGACGCAGGAAGCGGCAGAGGCTTATGCGACGGAAAAGGGCATCGACTATACGGTGACCGAGCCGCATACGCGCAAGCCGAACGTGCGGGTGCGCGGCTACGGCGAGAACTTCGCGACCGATCGCCGGGGTCCGTGGACGCATTGAGCGGCGGACGAGGCAGATGTTTTCGGGGCCGCCTTCGGGCGGCCTTGTCGTTTCCGGTGGGGCTGGTCTAGCTTTCGTGGGGAAGGTCCGGCTGCAATCCGTGGAGTTCGCTTGATGAGTTCATTTTCGCGGGCGTCAGCCTTGTCGCGGTGTCGGCGTCTTTCACAGGAGCCGTGTACGCCTTTCCTGCCACGCCCGAAGGCGCGGCAAGGATCGCTTCCAGCCTGCAGAAATATCCTGGCAGCAAAGAGGGTGTCGTCTTTGTCGCGC
>JBATMT010000614.1:0-5437 GCA_049289975.1 Paracoccaceae bacterium
GTCGATGCCTACACCGACTTTACGCGAATGCTTGCGGAAAGAACTGATATCGACGCGGTCTCATTGTGTATGCCGCCAGTGCCACGCTATGATTTTGCGGCAAAGGCGCTGCTCGCTGGTCGGCATGTAATGCTTGAAAAACCTCCGGGTGCGACACTTGCTGAAGTGCATGCCCTCCAGAAGTTGGCAAATGCCAAAGGGCTCACGTTATACGCTTCCTGGCATAGCAGGATGGCCATTGCAGTTAGTGCGGCTAAAGCATGGCTTGCAGATAAGTCAATAACGCGGGCGCACATCACCTGGAAGGAGGATGTGCGCAAATGGCATCCTGGACAGGATTGGGTTTTTGAGCCTGGTGGCATGGGAGTCTTCGACCCAGGCATCAATGCTCTCTCAATTCTGACCGAGATATTGCCCCACCCGATTCACTTGAAAGAGGCGACTGTTGAAGTCCCCTCAAATCGACAGACACCGATTGCCGCCAGATTGATGTTTTCAAACAATGTGTCAGCTGAGTTTGACTGGCGCCAAGTCGGTCCCCAAACTTGGGACATAGAACTTGAAACTGATGCGGGTCCTCTGGCCCTGCGCATGGGTGGTAACCGACTTGAATTGGATGGCACATCTGTGGCGGGTCAGAATTCCATTAAAGGTGAATACCCGGCGCTCTACGAAAGATTGGCTGAATTAGTCCACTTGGGGCAGTCGGAAGTAGACCTCTCGCCGATGGTGCATGTGGCAGATGCAATGACGCTCGCACGCCGATTCGTTGTGGAACGTTTCGATTTTTGAAAGGCGAAATATGCTGACAGGAAGTCACTTGATCGCCGGGACTTGGGTCTCGACAAAAGCGAAATTTGCTTCATCACCTGCAAACGGCGTGCCTTTTGAGTTTTCTGTGGGCGACCGTTCGCATGTGAACGCTGCAAGTGAAGCTGCAGAGGCTGCCTTCGAAACATACGCGACACTGTCGCGTGACGCCCGAGCCAGTTTTCTTGAGAGAATTGCGGCCGAGATTGAAAATCGTGGTTCCGAGCTTACGGCGATTGGTGAGGCAGAGACGGGGCTGCCCACGGCTAGATTGGAAGGAGAGCGGGCGCGAACAATCGGTCAGCTAGTGCTTTTCGCCGAACACATCCGGAAGGGTGAATATCTAGACCGCAGGATAGACAGCGCATTGCCGACGAGAGTTCCTTTGCCACGCCCGGAAATCAGAATGGCGCAAAGGCCATTGGGACCCGTTGCTGTGTTTGGTGCCTCAAACTTTCCTTTGGCATTCTCTACAGCAGGGGGTGATACGGCCAGTGCACTGGCAGCAGGATGCCCTGTGGTAGTAAGAGGCCATCCTGCGCATCCAGGGACTGGCGAAATCGTGGCACAAGCTATGCATGCCGCAGTTCAAGCAACCAACATCCATCCAGGCGTCTTTAGCTTTGTTCAGGGAAATGACTTCACTGTGGGTGAAGCGCTTGTGCAACATCCTAATATCAAGGCCGTTGGTTTTACAGGAAGTCTGAGCGGCGGAAGGGCATTGTTTAACTTATGCGCCCAGCGCCTCGAGCCAATTCCTTTTTTTGGCGAATTGGGCTCGATCAATCCAGTATTCTTACTGCCCGGCGCACTTGCAAGCCGCGGATCTGATATTGCGACAGGTTGGTCAGGTTCTCTGACGATGGGAGCAGGGCAGTTCTGCACCAAACCGGGTCTGGTTGCAATAATTGATGGGTCCGATGCGCAAGCTTTTGTAAATGCTGCAAGGGAGGCCGTTGCAAAGGTCACCCCGCAAACGATGCTGACTGACGGTATTGCGAATGCGTATGTGAGGGGGCGAGACCGGATTTCATCGGTATTGGGCGTGAGCAGTGCGCTTGACCACGTGGAAGGGTCGAGAAAAGCGTCGCCGTATCTGTTCGAGGTATCTGGAAAAGACTGGCTCGCTCATCCGATTCTTGCTGAAGAGGTCTTCGGTCCGCTGGGACTGATCGTTCGTGTCACCGACCTTGCTGAGATGAAGAGGTTTGCAGCCGCTTTGGAGGGTCAATTGACCTGCACAATACATGTGGATCCGCCCGACTACGCGGCCGCGAAGGAATTGCTGCCAATTTTAGAACGCAAAGCCGGAAGGGTGCTGGCAAACGGTTTTCCAACTGGTGTCGAGGTGGGTGAAGCACAAGTGCATGGAGGACCTTATCCAGCCAGTACAAATTTTGGAGCAACCTCCGTCGGTACACTTTCAATTCGTCGATGGTTGCGCCCCGTTGCCTTTCAGAATCTGCCAACAGAGTTAGTGCCCTTTGACGTATGAAAGCAGGTTGGCAACTTAGGGACGACGGCAAATTGGCCAATGCCAACTTGCTTGGAGTGTATCTCGAAGAGCTTATAGTAACTTGACTCGGTATTCAGGTTTGCCCTGTGCAATTTCTGAAAAAGAGAAGACACTTCCGGCTTTGGGATAGGCAACTCTGGCCTCAGGCGACATTTCCTGTAGGGCCGTTGTTACGTAAAGAGTGGTCAGCTCATGTCCGCCAAACGCAGGACATGATGTATGCGGTGCTTCAACTGCGATGCATGTCAGAAGAGTGCCGTCCGGCGCATAAGAAGCGACGCGTGCAGCTCCCCATTGTGCCATCCACATTATTCCCCTGCTATCTATGACAGCCCCATCCGGATTGAGGTTTTCCGATGCAAGATCGAGAAAGAGTTCGGGATCGCTGATGGGCCAGCCATCTAGGTCGAGGGCAACCCGCATGACCTTGCCTGTCGCGGTATCGGCAAAGCAAGCCGATGTTCCATCGGGTGCAAAGCAAATGGTGTTGGCAATGGATATGCCGCGATAAAGGCGCCGCATTTCGCCCCCGTACCAGCGCCAGATTGATCCGGCGTGCGGCTGGGCTTTCATGCCCATAGTACCTATCCAGAAACCTCCCTGTGGGTCGGCCCGGCCGTCGTTCGAACGTGTTGTCGAATTGTCCGCCTCCAGATCGCAAAGCGGAGTCGATTTACCTGTGGATAGATCAAATACTCTAAGATCAATTTCAGAGGCAATCAGGAGTCGGTTTTCGTCTATAATGCCTGCGGCGCTGACCATTTGATCAAACGCCCATTCGACTGGCCGCTCCTGTTTGCGTGACAGCAATTTTTTTTCAACAATATCAAACCAAAAAAGCTGACCGCGCTGTGGATGCCAAAGTGGACCTTCGCCCAAAGTGCAGGTTCTGTCATCATAGATCATGGCGTCCGAGCCTTATCGTATGCGGTCACAAGTGCGGCTGCCTTTTCCGCCACAACTGCGGCAGAGTCTCCTGCCTTGTATACCGCCGATCCAATTCCGAAGCCGGTTGCCCCGGCTGCTATCCATTCTCCCATGTTAGCTGAAGTTACACCACCGACAGCGTACACAGAGACGTCAGAAGGCAATACGGCACGCATTGCACGCAGGCCATGACTTCCGATCAATTCCCCTGGAAACAGCTTTAACCCGTCTGCCCCTGCCGATAGAGCAATGAAGGCCTCGCTGGGCGTCATGATTCCGGGGAAACTGATCAAACCTGCGGCCTTGGTTGCGGCGATCACGTCAGGATTGCAATTGGGAGATACAATTAGTCGTGCCCCTGTTTCTGCGACAGCTGTAACTTGGCCTGGGGAAAGAACGGTGCCCGCGCCGATCAGAGCCGCTTCACCAAACTCTTGGTGCATCGCAGCAATGCTCACGAGTGGCGCGGGCGAATTCAAGGGGACTTCGATACTTGTAATACCTGCTTCGATCAAAACCTCCGCGACTGGCAGTGCTTCTGAAGGGGTTAGGCCACGAAGTATGGCGATCAGGTCGCGAGCAAGTGTCATACTTTGTCCCGTCTAATTGCAAGATGGAGCCCGGAAAGGACCATTTCTGTTCCATCGTGTATGGTCGGCTTCAATCCCTGGTCATGCAATGCAGAAGCATAGTTGGCGCACAACTGTTTCGCTCCGATCAATACCACTTCCTGACCAAGCCACCAGTTCTTCATTGCGGCGAGTTCCGCACCAATCAAAAGCCCTGAGAGCCTTGAGTGTGCGGCATCGGGCGATAGTCCATCCAGAAGTCCCTCCGCTCTGACTGAAAACAAGCGAGCGATTAGCTTGTCAGCGTGAGCCAATCCAGTTTTCACGCCGAGTGAGAATGCTTGTTCATCCCAACCGCAACCCATGCCGTGCCGTAACACGCTCTGATGGGCCAATAAGCCAAAAAGCTCGCCGGTCATGGTGGTTTGAAAACCAACAACCTCCCCTGTTGATACCCGAACCCATTTGCTGTGAGTCCCGGGCAGACAAACGATGCCGTCGAAATTTGGCTGCGACACCAGCAATCCGGCCAATTGAACTTCTTCACCTCGAACAACGTCGGCGGGCGCTGTCTGCTTTAGACCCGGAACGATCCTTACGTCCAATCGAGGCTCGCTGGATTGCACAGACACGAGGGACTCCGGCTGCATCGGACTGCATGGCACACTACGATAGGGTGCTTCTTTCCAACCCTGCTTGCTCCCAACCATTCCGCAGGCAATCACTGGGATGGATTTACTCTGCAGCCACGGATGAACAAGTTTCAGTAGCTCTGGCTCAAATGACTCCGGCTTTAGTCCAGCCATTCCTGCGTCTGAAGTAGCTTCGGCGACTATCGTTGTTCCAGACATGGCGAAAGCGCGGAGATGCGTTGTTCCCCAGTCGACTCCGATCCAGTTTATGCTTCCTAGGTCCATATTTTCAGCACCGAGACTTGAACGAACAAAGGGCACGGTCAGTGCGCTTTGGCGATAGGGTATTGGTCAATCAAGCATCTCCGGAATTGGAAGTTTTTGAAACGGAAGCGGATCGTCGCGATACAATCTCTGGTGAATCTAGCGCCCTTGGCAATTTTTTCCCTCGTCGAGTTTTCTGTGCAATAGATGAGCAGGTTAGATCAATTACTATGGTCAAATTCAACCTAATGTCCTGGCAAGTTCCAACGCCCGCGCAAGTCGTTTTCGAGACTGAAAATCACAGATCATTGCAAAGCAAGGCTCTGTCGTGCAAATCGTCTGTCAGCCGAACTGTCCCTTCTCTCAAACAAACTTGTCCCACAACCTTTATAACGGTGATGCCGAGAGCGGTGTACCCGTTGAGCGCAGCAACATTATTTTGAAGTCAACGGTTTGGTGATCAAAGTCCTGCGCCATGAGGTCTTGACCCAGCAGTCTGACGCTATGCGACTTCGTTTCGACGCAGCTTTGGTGGAGGAATACACTCTATCGTCGCCACAGCGCACAGCCCAGGCGTCTTGTCGTCCGTAGCACCTCGATGCGGGCCAGGGCACCTGCGGTAGTCGTCTGCCAGCGTTTCGCATTTCCACGGAGAGCAATGACTGCGGCTGCACCTAATTCGGCGACGGTTAAGCACTTAGTTATACGAGGACCAGTTC
>JBATMT010000615.1:0-9458 GCA_049289975.1 Paracoccaceae bacterium
ATCATGTACTTCCCCTATGCCTTCCCGAAAGAACTTTACACAGCACCTGCTTCCAACGCGATCCTTGGCATGGTGGCAAACTATCAATCCGGTCCGGCCATCTACAAATATCTGATGGAAAACAACGGCGTGAAGAAAGTGGCCTTTGTGGCTGCAAACGAATCCGACCCGCTGTCGCAGCGCGATTCCGGTTCGGCTGCCGCCAAGGAGCTCGGCCTTGAAGTCGTTTCTGACAGTGTGACCTATCAAGTCGACACAACCGACTTCACGCCGGTTCTGCTGCCAGTCATCCAGACCGCCCCCGACCTTCTCGTCCTGTCCGGTGTGTCTCCTGCAAACGCGCCGCAACTGATCCGTTCGGCCCGTGAGCTAGGCTATACCGGCTTGATCTCGACCGAAACGGCACAGGATGCTGGCGTCTTGATGGAAGGCGCGGGCGAGTTGGCCAATGGCTTCATCTCGGTCGGTGGCGCGTCGACACCGGAACTGGCGTCGGACGCAATGCGCGAGTTCGTCGACCGCTACACCAAGATGTTCGGTGAGTATAATGACGAGTCGAACACCAAGGTCTATGCGCTGGAGTACATCCTCGAAACGCTGAAGGCGAACCCGGCGGCAATCGACAATGTCGACGAGTTCAAAAAGACGATGGACACGTTCGAAGCGCCGAACCCATTCATGGTTGGCGACGCCAAGCTGAAATACGTGGGTACGACGTCGTTCGGTCAGAAACGCCAGGTTTCGGTGCCACTGGTGGTGAACACCTTCAAGGACGGCAAGTTCGAGACGCTCTTCGTCGCGCAGGTTGACTGACCTATCCTGATGCTCCCCTCGGGGGTCCGCAGGCCTTCTACGCCCGCCGGGCCCCCATTTTTCTCAAGAGGTTCGCATGGAACAGATCCTGGCTAACGGGCTCTATCTTGGTGCGCAGTATGCACTGATCGCACTTGGCCTGACGCTTATCTTCTCGCTCATGAACGTCCTGAATTTCGCCCACGGGCAGATGTACGTGCTGGGCGGCTTCGTGACCTACACTATCGTTGCGCAATTCGGACTGCCCTTCATCGTGGGGCTTTTCGCGTCGGCAATCATTCTGGCGGCGGTAGGCGCGGCAATGGAGAAGTTCCTGTTCCGCCCGGTGATCCGCAAATCCAAACGCGAGGAATCGACTATGCTGCTTGCAGCTGGTGTCGCCTTCTTCCTTGATGCAGTCATCTTGCTGGTGTTCGGTGAAAAGCAACGCGGTGTCCCCAAGATTGTAAACGGCGTGTTCAACTGGGACATGCGGATCATCATGCCCTACGACCGCATCCTGATCGGCGTTCTGGCAATCAGCCTCATCGCGGCATTCATCCTGTTCATGCAATACTCCAAGGCCGGCCGCGCAATGCGGGCGCTTGCCCAGGATCGGGTCGCGGCGCAGTTGATGGGTGTCGACGTTGACCGCTATTCGATGATCGGCTTCGCACTCGGGGCGATGCTGGCCGGACTGGTCGGCGGGCTTCTCGTCACCATCACCGGCGTCAATCTCGGGATGGGTGGTCCGACTTCGGTCAAGGCTTTCCTGATGATCATGATAGGTGGGGCGGGCGTGATTTCCGGCGCCATCGCCGGGGGCTTCATCCTTGGCATGATGGAGAGCATCGGTCTGACGGTTCTGTCTGCCTATGGCGACATCACCTACCTCGTCATCTTCGCCACTTTGATGGTTTTCCTGGCCTTCCGTCCGCAAGGACTGATGGGCAAGCCCTGGGGTTGATCACCATGACCACGCAAAAACTGATGGGCATCGGACTGTTTCTTCTGGCAGTCTTCGTTGCCGTCCCTGTGCTGATCGCCGTCTCTGGCCGCTGGGACTTCTACTATACGCTGACCTCGGTAGCGCTTCTGTCGGTCGCGTCGGCTGGTGTCTGGCTGACCTTCTACATTGGCCGCATCAACATAGGGCAGGGCGCTTACGCACTGGTGGGCGGCTATGTATCGGCCATCCTGATGACGAAGGCAGGCGTCAGCTTCTGGGCGACCTTGCCGATTGCCGGACTCTTCTGTGCGCTAATCTCGGTTGGCATCGGATTGCCGATCTTGCGGCTTCGTGGCGTCTACTTCGCGATGGTCACGCTGGTGCTGACGGAAGTGGCGCGGCTGACCGCTCTGGCGCTGCCGGTAACAAACGGGGCCAAGGGCATCACCTCGATCCCGCTGCCGGGAGAGCTTTCGATCTTCGGGCTGACCATCATCCCCGATTTCGCCACGATGCAAGACCCGAAGCTGGCTTTCTATCTGCTGGCAGTCCTTCTGATGGTGGTCAGTTACCTCGCCCTGTGGCGGATCGTGAACTCGCGGCTGGGTCACCTCTGCCGCTCGCTGCAACAGAACGAGGAACTGGCTGCTTCCATCGGCGTCAACACCGCCTATCTGCGGATGCTGGCCTATGCGATCTCGTCCTTCTTTGGCGGCATCGCCGGGGCGATGTTCGTTGCCATCTCGCAGTCGATCTACCCATCGTCTTTCCAGGTCGCCGACAGTGTGAACTTCATGCTGAACTGCTTCCTTGGCGGTCTGGGCTATGTCCTTGGTCCGATGATAGGGACGTTCCTTCTCTACTTCGGCTGGGACCTGCTGTTCACGATGGGTCGCTTCCAGCTCCTGATCTACTCGTCGCTGATGATCCTTCTGATGTTGGTCCTGCCCAATGGGCTGCTCAGCCTGCTTGACCGCAAGGGAGGTGGAAAATGACCGTTCCAATCTTGCAGGTCAAAGGTGTGACCAAGCGCTATGGCGGACTGACCGCTGTCAACGGTGTAAGCTTTGAAGTGGCCGAAAAGGAAATCCTGTCGGTGATCGGCCCGAACGGAGCGGGGAAGTCGACGCTCTTCAAGCTGATCTCATCCTTCGTGCCCACGACAGAAGGCGAAGTCTTGCTGCGCGGCAACCGCATCTCGAATCTCGCGCCGCACAAAGTGGCGCGGATGGGGGTCGTCAGGACATTTCAGGAAACCACCATCTTCCGGTCAATGACGGTGCGCGAAAATGTCATCGTCGCCCATCACCTGCGCTCCAAGGCGTCGCTGCTGGGGTTCTTCTTCGGATCAAAGCAGGCGCGGGCGGACGTGGCAGACTTCGGCAAGTCGGCAGATGACATCATCGACTTTCTCGGGCTTCAGGCGATCCGCGACGAACTGGCATCGAACCTGCCACAAGGCCACCTGCGCGCGCTTGGCATGGCCATCGGTCTGGCTACCAACCCCACGGTCCTGCTGTTGGACGAGCCGTTTGCCGGGATGAACCATGACGAAACCATGCGCATGGTCGGACTGGTCCGCCGCCTGCGCGACGAACGGGGCGTCACGGTGCTTCTGGTCGAACATGACATGCCCGCCGTGATGAAGATTTCGGACCGGATCGTCGTGATCAACTTCGGCCAGAAAATCGCCGAAGGCACCCCAGCCGAAATTCAGTCGAACGAAAAGGTCATCGAAGCATACCTCGGCTCCGAAGACGCTGCGATCGGGATGTAAGCCATGACCAAGATGCTGAGCTTTGAGAATGTCGAACTCTACTATGATCATGTCTACGCCCTGAAGGGTGTCTCCATCGATCTGATGGAGGGCGAGACCGTCGCGCTGATCGGTGCGAACGGGGCGGGGAAGTCCTCGATCCTGCGGGCAATCACCGGCCTCAGGAAAATCAAGTCGGGTGAGATTCATTTCATGGGTCAAAGACTTGATGGCACGTCGGCTGCCGACATCGTGCGCAAGGGCATCGCGATGGTGCCCGAGGGGCGGCGGGTGTTCCCGTTTATGTCCGTCAAGGACAACCTGTTGATGGGTGCCTTCACCCGCACCGACAAGGCCGACATCGAAAAGACGCTCGAGTCGATCCTGACCCGCTTCCCGCGCTTGCGCGAACGCTATGGCCAACAGTCAAGCACCCTGTCGGGTGGTGAACAGCAGATGATGGTGATTGGCCGCGCGCTGATGGCCAAACCCAAGTTGCTCCTTCTTGACGAGCCGTCGCTGGGGATCGCGCCGAAGTTGGTGCAAGACATTGCCCGCGCCATTGTGGCCATCAGCCGCGACGAGGGTGTGTCGGTCCTGTTGGTCGAGCAGAACTCCCGCATGGCGCTGTCAATTTCGAACCGCGCTTATGCAATGTCGACCGGATCAATTGTCCTCTCTGGAAACTCCAAGGACCTGATGGGCGATGATCGTATCAAGGCCGCCTACCTGGGCGGAGATCTCTGAGGCTGGAATGCGCATACTTGTCCTGAATCCCAACACCACTGCCTCCATGACCGAAAAGATCGGTGCGGCGGCGCGCCGTGTCGCGTCGCCCGGCACCGAGATCGTGGCGCGGAATCCCGCTGTGGGTCCGGCCTCGATCGAGGGCTTCTACGACGAAGCCATGTGTCTGCCCGGCATGTTGGAGGTTATCCGCACGACACCAGACGTGGATGGCGTGGTGATTGCCTGTTTCGACGATACCGGGCTGGATGCAGCGCGCTGCCTGACCGACAAGCCGGTCGTCGGCATCGGCGAGGCGGCCTATCACATGGCCTCGATGATCTCGAACAAGTTCTCGGTCATCACCACGCTGGGCCGGTCGGTCCCTGCGCTGGAACACAACCTGCACAAGTACGGACTTTCGGCGCGCTGCGCCCGTGTGCGGTCGTCGGAAGTGGCTGTTCTGGAACTGGAAGAGCAGGGCAGCGACGCCACCAACCGCATCAGTGACGAGATTGCCGTTGCGATGGCGGAAGACCGCGCCGAGGCGATTGTGCTTGGCTGTGCCGGCATGACCGACCTGACCGAGTTTCTAAGTGCCCGGCACGGCCTGCCGGTGCTGGATGGCGTGGTCTGTGCGCTGACACTGTGCGAGTCGCTCATTCGCCTGAAGCTGAAGACGTCACGTCTTGGCGGATATGCCGACGTGCCAAAAGAAAAACTGGCCTACTCGCGCTGATCGGCTGACCTTGGGCAAGGTCAGGCGTCGCGTCTGACCATTCGACGTGCTTTCTGCTTTGATCAGGCTTTATCCGGGCCGCTGCCTTGCCAGCCGCCTGGCCATTTATGCTTGAAAATCAATCACAAGCAGCGGTGGGATTTGCCATGGCGCGCCGGGAGGGCGCCCCGCATCGATAGAGGTGGCCCTGCCGAAACGGGCGCATCATTCGGCTAAAAATTCCGAATCGGAAAAATAGATTTGACAAAATTCCGATTCGGGCGGACTAATGCTCCCCATCAGCAAGACCGCAATCCGTCGGTCTCGGGGGAAGACATGGTACAGCCGAACGATCTTGATGACCTTGACCGCTCGATCATTGCGCTGTTGACCGAAGACGGCAGACTTTCCGCTTCGGAAATCTCCACCCGTATCGGTGGCGTCTCGGAGCGTACGGTGCGCAATCGCATCTCGGCACTCCTGCAGAACCGCCATATTGTCATCGGTGCCATTCCCGACCCGACTGCCCTTGGCCGCGATGTGCAGGCCGACGTGTTGATCCGGGTCGAGCCGGGCAAGATCGACCGGGTTGCAATCGACCTCGGCGAATATGACGAGGTTGGCTATCTTGCTGCTACGACAGGGGAATATAACCTCACGGCAGCAGTATTCGTGACCACCCATGCCGAACTTCTGGATTTCACCGAGAATGTGATCGGCAGAATGCCCGGTGTCGAACGGGTCGTGCCCTGCATGATCTTGCGCATGTACAAAGTCTTCGGAACCCGCACCACCGCGCTCAGCCGTGGTGCAGTGACAAAATCAGGAAAAGCGAAATGACCGGAATGTTGCGGATCGGCGTCGACGTTGGCGGCACCAATACCGATGCGGCGCTTCTGCGCGGCAACCAAGTGCTGGCGACGATCAAGACCGGAACCACCGCAGATGTAACCGGCGGAGTTTCAAACGCGATCCAGTCGGTTCTGGCCGCAGCAGGTATTGCCGGATCGGAAGTCGGCGGCGTCATGATCGGCACGACGCACTTCCTCAACGCGGTCGTCGAGGGACGTCATCTGGAAAAGACCGGCGTGCTGCGCCTTTGTGGCAGGGCCACCCGTTCGCTTCCGCCAATGATCGACTGGCCCGATGATCTGAAGGCACTGGTCGATGGCGGTGTCGCACTGGTTGGCGGTGGCGCGAACTTCGACGGTACGGAAATCGCGCCGCTCGACAGCAAGGCCATTCGCGCCGCGTGTGAGCATTGGCGCAAGATGGGTGTGGGCACCGTCGCAATCTGCTCTGTCTTTGCGCTGGTCGATGCGCGGATGGAACTGGCCGCTGCCGAGATTGTCGCCAACGAGATACCCGGCGTGGCGATCAGCCTGTCGCACCGCATTGGTCGCACGGGCCTGTTGCAGCGCGAAAGCGCAGCGATCCTGAACGCGAGCCTGCACCGGATCGGCAAGGAAACCGTGGCGGCTTTCCGCGCGGCCTTTGCGAACCTTGGCATGACCTGCCCGCTCTATCTGACGCAGAATGACGGAACGCTGATGTCAGCAGACTATGCCGAACGCTTCCCGGTTTTCACCATTGCGTCCGGTCCCACCAACTCGATGCGCGGCGCGGCGTTCCTGACCGGCCTGACCGATGCGGCCGTGATCGACATCGGCGGAACAACCACGGACATCGGCATGCTGGTCGGCGGCTTCCCGAGAAGCCGCAGCGAAGGCGCAGTGATCGCCGGTGTGCGGACCAACTTTCGGGTACCGGACGTGTTCTCCTTTGGTCTTGGTGGCGGCAGCATCGTGCGCTCGAACGGTTTGCTGAGCATCGGGCCGGACTCGGTCGGGTTTCGACTTCCGCAAAAGGCACTGTGTTTCGGCGGCGACACTCTGACGACCACCGATATTGCCGTGGCCGCAGGCTTGGTCGACCTGGGTGACAGATCGCGGCTGAAACACCTTGATGCCGGGCTGATCCGCGCGGCTTTGGCCAAGATGAAGACCGATGTCGAAAACGTGCTAGACCAGATGAAGCCCGGACCAGAACCGATTCCGGCGGTTCTGGTGGGCGGCGGTTCAGTCCTCATGGACGGGTTGCTCGACGGCACCAGTCAGTCACTGAAGCCTCCGCACTTCGGTTCGGCCAACGCCATAGGCGCCGCCATCGCCCAGGTGTCAGGAGAAGTCGACAGCGTCGTATCGCTGGAAGGCACCACCCGAGAAGCTGCCTTGGCCGGTATCGATGCCGAGGCCCGGCTCCGCGCCGTCGAGGCTGGTGCCGCCGAGGCAACTGTGACGCTGGCCGAAGTGGAAGAAACACCCCTGTCTTATCTGCCGGGCAACGCGATCCGTATCGCGGCCAAGGTTGTCGGAGATCTTGCAGCATGAAAGTCTGGACACTCACCGAAGCGGACATCGACCGCATCGCACTTGGCGCTGGCATCCTCGGGACCGGCGGTGGCGGCAACCCCTATCTGGGTATGCTGATGACCAAGGCGCAGCTAAAGGCGGGCCGCACGATCAAAGTCATCCGGCCCTGTGATCTGGCTCCTGACGCGCATGTGCTTGCACTTGGAAATATTGGCGCGCCAACTGTCAGTGTCGAGAAGATGGAAGAGGGCGACGAGGGCATTCGCTGCCTGCGCGCCATCGAAAAGCACACCGGGCGCAAGGTCGATGCGGTGATCGCCGACGAGATCGGCGGATCGAACGGGCTCGCGCCGATGATCACGGCAGCCAAACTGGGACTGCCGGTCGTCGATGCAGACGGCATGGGCCGAGCCTTCCCCGAAGTGCAGATGACGACCTTCTTCATTCACGGACAGGCCACGCACCCGGCAGCACTTGCAGACGCGCAGGGCAACATCATGCTGGTGACGAACGCCACCACGCCTGAAATGCTGGAAAAGCTGATGCGCGCCGGAACGGTGGCAATGGGATGCACGGCGCACATGACAACTGCACCGATGGATGGCCAATTCATTCGCGATTTTGGTGTCAAGCACACAGTGTCGCAGTCTTGGGAACTGGGCGATACAGTTCTTGCCGCCCGCGCAGCAAAGACCGATCCGGTCGAGGCGCTTCTGGCCCGATCAGGCGGCACGCTGCTGATGCGCGGCAAGGTCACCGATATCGGGCGCAGGATCGCCGCAGGATTTGTCCGCGGTAGCTTGACCGTAACAGGGCTGGAGACATTTTCTGGCCGCAGCGCGGTCATCGACATCCAGAACGAATATCTGATCGCTCGCGAAGGCAACGAGGTTCTGGCGATGGTGCCGGACCTCATCTGCATCGTCGACAGCGAAACCGGCCGTCCGATCAGCACCGAGGAACAACGCTATGGTCTGCGCGTCAGCGTCATCGCCATTCCGTCGCCCGCGCTTTTACGCTCGGCCATCGCACTGAAATCAGTCGGCCCGCGCGCCTTTGGTTATGATTTCGACTTTGTCCCGCTTGGCGCGCCGACCGAGGCGCAGCCCGTCGCTGCTTACCTGTTGCCTGATCTGTCCGACACCCGCCCACTCACCCCCATACATTCGGGAGCACTGTCATGAATCGTCGCGACCTTCTGAAAACGGCTGCCCTTACGGCGCTGGCCACCGCAGCCTACACGACAAGCGCCCGTTGGGGCGCAGCCTTTGCGCAAGATGGCGGCAAGATCATCACTCTGGCGCATCCCGCCGGGTTCCCCGACCTCGACCCGGCAACCTCGTTCTCGAACGACGGCGCAGTGCTTGCCAACGTCTATGAGACGCTGACGCGCTATATCCCGGCGCGCGACGGACAGGAAGCAAAGGTCGAACCGGTACTGGCTGAAAGCTGGGAAGTGTCTGACGACGGCCTGACCTGGACCTTCCATCTGCGCTCGGGCGTAAAATTCCACGACGGCGCTGACCTGACCTCGGAAGCCGTGAAAGGCTCGATCGAACGAACCGTCAAGATCGGCGGCGGTGCGGCCTTTATCTGGTCTGCTGTCGCTTCGATGGAGACGCCGGACCCGTTGACCATCGTGATGAAGCTTTCTGCACCGCAACCTATGGACATGACCGCTGCGGCAGGCTTTGCCGCATGGATCCTCAGCCCCGGCGCGCTCGACAAGGACAATGCCTGGTTCAACGCCGGGAATGGTGCTGGCACCGGGCCGTATATGGTGGAACGGTTCGAGCCGGGCCAGCGGGCCATCCTGACACGCAATCCTGGTTATTGGGGCAAGTTTGCCGAAGGCAGCTTTGACAAGGCGGTGTTCGAGATCGTCGAGGATGCGGTCCTTGCCCAAAGCATGATCGAAAGCGGTGAGGCCGACTGGACCTACAGCCTGCCTTATGAAAATCTTGATGCGCTGAAGGCAAATCCTGATCTGACGGTCGTTTCCAACCCGTCTTTCGAAACGCTCGTCGGACTCTACAACACCCGCAAGGCTCCGCTCGACCGGCCCAAGGTGCGTCAGGCGCTATCGATGGCATTCCCCTATGACGATGTGATTTCGGCCGGAACGGCAGGGATGGGCAGCCGCGC